>JAZRQQ010000055.1:0-8011 GCA_045649935.1 Acutalibacteraceae bacterium
ATAGCAACAACTTCATAACCTTCTGCACCGAACATCTGGCGGAATGCAAGACGACCGATACGACCGAAACCGTTAATAGCAACTTTTACTGACATAATTATTTACCTCCAAAAAAGTTTTTGAATTTAGTTTTAACCTTATATATATTACTCGATTTAATTATTTTTTTCAACCTTTTTTTGAATATTTTTTATTCTGATGAGAATATTTGTTATTCTCAACAAAATATAGAGTAGCAGAGTCCGAAATTAATGCAGAATGCATTCCGTAAAGACAGCTACCCGTGAAAACCCGTCTTACTCTGCTTTGAAGAATTCGTAGCAGGCTCTGTAAGTGCTGTAAACGTCAGCCTTTGCAACGATTTCATAAGGAGCATGCATTGAAAGCATAGGAACGCCAAGGTCAACAACGTCAACACCGAGATTTGCAACATACATAGCAACGGTTCCTCCGCCGCCTTCGTCAACCTTACCGAGCTCGCCTATCTGCCAGGATACATTGGCAGCATCAAGGATTCTGCGGATTTTACCTACAAATTCAGCACTTGCATCAGATGTACCTGACTTACCTCTTGCACCTGTGTACTTGGTGATAACTGCACCGTGATTGAGTGTACAGCAGTTATATTTGTCGTGTACTGAGGGGAAGTTGGGGTCAAAGCCGGCATTTACGTCAGCTGAAAGACACTCTGATTTTGAAAGTACATCTCTTCCGTCTTCACCGTCAAGCTTTGCAAGATCGTGAATGAAATACTTAAGATATGATGAATTAAGACCTGTATTTCCGTCAGAGCCGATTTCTTCCTTGTCAGAGAGAACTGCAACGGCTGTTCTTTCGGGGATTTCAGAATTGAAGATTGCTTCAATTGCAGGATAGGAGCAAACTCTGTCATCATGACCGTAAGCACCGATAAGACTTCTGTCAAAGCCTACATCAGATACGGGGAATGCGGGAACAAGCTCAAGCTCAGCAGAGATGAAATCCTTTTCGATGATACCGTATTTTTCATTGAGAAGCTTAAGGATATTAAGCTTTACAAGCTCACTGCCCTTGTCATCCTTAAAAGGTCTTGAGCCGATAAGAATATTGAGCTCTTCACCCTTGAGACCCTCAGAGAGAGTTCTCTGTCCCTGCTCTTTTCCGAGATGTGGAAGAAGATCAGTTATAACGAATCTGGGATCACCGTCATTTTCACCGATGTTTACCTTTACGCTTGTACCGTCACCTCTGATAATAACACCGTGCAGAGCAAGAGGAATTGCTGCCCACTGATACTTTTTGATACCGCCGTAGTAATGAGTCTTGAAATATGCAAGCTCACCGTCCTCATAAAGAGGTGTGGGCTTAAGGTCAAGACGGGGTGAGTCAATATGTGCGGCAACAATCTTTACACCGTTCTTTGCACCCTGCTTACCCATAAGAGCAAGAATAACACTCTTGCCTCTGTTATTTACATATACCTTATCACCGGGCTTATAGGTCTTTGTCTTATCAAAAGCTGTGAAGCCGTTTTTCTCAGCCTTTTCAATTACATAATCCACACATTCTCTTTCTGTCTTGCCCTTTCTGAGGAAATCCATATAGCCTACACAGAATTCATCTGCCTTTGCTACCTCTTCCTCACTCATTGCCTTTGAGAAGTGTTCCTTTGTGAACACGAGCTGCTCTCTGAGAAGCTCAGCTGCACTTTTTTCTTTTTCCATATTGTTCTTCCTTTCTATTTATATAGTTTAGAATATATATTTTTGGTTTTTGTAACCTTATCAACGTATTTTTTTGTATTGCTGAAGGGAATTTCATAAAGGTTTTTACCGTCACGGGAATACTCTTTATTTTCAAGCCACTTTGAAACATTGCCCATTCCTGCGTGATAAGCAGCAGCTGCTGTGGCTTCATTTCCGTATTCTCTCATAAGTATGCTGTAAAAATAACATCCGTACCGGATATTGGTCTCAGGGTCGAAGAGCATTTCGTCAGAAAACTTTTCGCCTTTTTTACTCTGAAGCCAATGAAAGGTGTCGGGCGTCAGCTGCATAAGACCTCTTGCATCAGCGTAGGAAACAGCCTTTTCATCAAAGCCGCTTTCACACTCAATTACTGCATAGACAAAATATTCAGACAGATTATTTTCTTTTGCGTATTTTTCGACAAAATCACCGTAGTCACAGGGATATAATGTCTTAAGTATTGACACCGAGCCGAAAAATATAACCGTCACCGTCAGTACGGCAGAAATAAAAATCTTCAGTGCTTTAACCATTAAATCTCCTTTATCTGCTCACTGATTATATAGGGAGGATAATTCCTTATTATTATATCGGCACGGGAGAAATAATATTCATCGTCCTTCTGGGCATTCATACGGGTAAGAGCCTGCTCTTCGGTAATTCCGTCACGAAGGAGGATTCTCTCAAGACGTATATCGGCGGGAGCTGTTACAACGATAATTTTATCACAGAGACTCCTGCATTCACTTTCAAGAATAGCCGCCGCATCAATAAGCGCTTTTTCATAACCCTTTTCCTCTGCCTTACGGATTTCTTCAAGACATTCGTCATAGATATGAGGGTGCGTGATTTCATTGAGCTTTGCTGTATTTTCTTCAGTAGCAAAGGCACGGGAGGCTAAAAGCCTTCTGTCAAGTGTACCATCAGAGAGTATTATATCACTGCCGAAAAAATCAGAAAGCTCCTTAAGGGCAGGCTTGCCCTTATCGGTAATATGCCTTGCAATAACGTCACCGTCAATTATATAAAAGCCTTTTTTCTCAAGCTCCAGGGCAACGGTGCTTTTTCCTGCACCGGTTTTTCCGGTAAGACCGTATACTATCATCATCAGACCTCAATTATATTGAATGCTGCCGCACGGACAAGTCTGTTGAATACAGCAAGTCCTACTCCGTCACTGTCAGGGAAACGGGCAAAGGCTTTATCTGCTCCCGTTTCGTCAATCTTACGAAGAGCATCAAAGATGTTCTTTGCCTGACTGAGAGGATCACTTTTCCTTCCGTAGGTTACGGCTCTGACAGACAGCTCCTTTTCCTCACCCTCAAAGCAGAGTGCAACAGTGTTTTCATCCTTATTTTCTTCAATGAACTTTTTATAGCTTTCAAAATCACCCTTTACAAGGATAACCCTTGCTTCAGGTGAATAATGCTTGTACTTCATTCCCGGTGATGCCGCCGTAACGCCCTCAGCAAGCTTTGAATAAACGGCATCGTCAATATGAATTTCACCGAGAACCTCCGTAAGCATTTCAGGTGTGATTCCGCCCGGTCTTAAAAGTCTCGGCGGTGTTTCACAAAGGGAAATCACCGTTGACTCAACACCTACACTGCAGTCACCGGCATCAACTATAGCATCAACCTTGCCCATAAGATCTTCAATAACATATCTTGCTGAGGTGGGACTCGGCTTTCCTGATGTGTTGGCTGAGGGTGCCGCAAGAGGCACACCTGCTTTTTCTATTATCCTTCTTGCTGTTTCATCTGAAGGCATTCTTACTGCAACGGTAGAAAGTCCGCCGCTTACCTCAGAGGGAACAATATCACTTTTCGGCAGTATAACCGTAAGGGGACCCGGCCAATACTTATCGGTGAGTGCCTTTGCGCTTTCGGGTATTTCCTTTACAAGCGGCGCCCACTGAGATACATCACTGATATGCACAATAAGAGGATTGTCGGAAGGTCTTCCCTTGGCGGCAAAAATTTTCTCTGCCACCTCACCCTTAAGGGCGTTGCCTGCAAGACCGTACACAGTCTCTGTCGGAATAGCAGCTATTCCTCCGTTTTTCAGTATCTCCCCCACTCTGTCAAGAGCTGCATCGTCGGGAGAGCTTACCTTATATATTTCAGTTTTCATCTTTAAACCTCTATCTGTTCAGCTTTGCAGAAGGCGGCAAGATTATCCACCATCTCATCCATATCTCCGTTGAGTATATCCTTAAGAGAATAGTATGTCTTTCCGGAAATATGGTCACTGACTCTGTTCTGATGATAGTTATAAGTTCTTATTCTTTCACTTCTGTCACCGCTGCCTACCTGATTTTTACGGTCACCGTCAAGACTTTCCTTCTGCTTCTGCTTTTCACTCTGCATAAGTCTTGAGCGCAGAACTCTCAGAGCCTTATCCTTGTTCTTGTGCTGGCTTCTTTCATCCTGACATTCAACAACGGTGCCTGTAGGAATATGAGTGATTCTTATAGCAGATTCAGTCTTGTTTACATGCTGACCGCCCGCACCGCTTGCACGGTAGGTATCAATCTGCAGATCTGACATATTTATTTCGAATTCCACCTCTTCAGCTTCGGGAAAAACAGCTACCGTAACGGCAGAGGTCTGCTTTTTACCGTTTGCCTCCGTTTCGGGAACACGCTGTACACGGTGAGCGCCCTTTTCAAACTTATACCGGCTGAAGGCTCCCCTGCCGCTTACAAGAAAGGTTACCTCCTTGAAGCCGCCAAGCTCCGTAGGGCTGGAATAAATAGTTTCCGTTTCAAAACCGAGTCTTTGTGCGTACATCGTATACATTCTGAAAAGATCGTAAACAAAAAGCTCAGCCTCCTTACCGCCCGTACCGCTGCGTATTTCTACAATAGCATTCTTTTCATCTCTCGGGTCGGGAGGAATAAGCATTATCTCTATTTCACCCAAAAGACTTTCTTCAAGTATCTCCAGCGCTTCAAGCTCATTCCTTGCAAGCTCATAATATTCACGGTCACTGTCTGCCGTTTCTTCCATAAGAGCCCTTGTCTCTTCCTTATTGAGCAGACACTCTTCATAATCCTTTATTTTTTTTACAAGAGGCTGAAGAGCTGAATACTCCTTGGTAAGCTCGTTATAAAGCTTCATATCCTCAAGGCTTCCACTTTCACCGAAAAAGTCGCAAAGCTCATCATTCCTCTTTTTTATACTTTCGATTTTATCGTAAAACTTATTCTGCACGGCCATTCTCCTGATAATTATTTTTTATCTGAAGCAGAATGACCTAAAGGCTTTCTTCCTCACGGATAACCTTCTTAATGTTTTTTTCAGCCTTCAGACGGGGTACCATAACAACATGTCCGCATCCCTCACATTCGAGTCTGAAGTCCATACCTGAACGGATAACCTTAAAGACATTGCTTCCGCAGGGGTGATTTTTCTTCATAACAAGCTTATCGCCGACTCTTATATCCATTAAGATTACCTCCCGTTAAAATACTTCTATCTATGTAGTATATCATAAGTGAACAAAAAATATCAATGATTATCAGCTAACAAAAACAAATAAACATAAAAAATTATGCATATAATTTAAAACAAATATATTCTAAAAACGAAAGGGTCTTTTAAAATGAAAAAATTCTATCCTGAAAACACCCTGATTCACACTCAGGAAAATAAGAACGCCCTGCTCTCTGCAGCCTCAATAAAAGAGGCTTTTTACAGTGGTAAAACTATTGAGTGCAGAGCTACCGTATGCGATAACGAACATAATCTCTATGTGGATTTAGGCGTTATGAAGGGCTTTATTCCCCGGGACGAGGGAGCTATAGGCATCGACGACGGCTCAGTAAGAGATATAGCCATAATTTCAAGAGTGAACAAACCTGTTTTATGTAAGATAACCGACTTCAGAACCGACGAAAACGGTCAGACAATAGCCATACTTTCACGCAAAAAGGTTCAGCAGGAATATATGAACGAATATATCTCTGCCCTTACTCCCGGCTGTGTCATTGATGCCACCGTTACACATATGGAGCCCTTCGGTGTTTTTGCAGATATAGGTGCAGGTATATCTGCCCTTATGCCCATTGACAGCATTTCCGTTTCAAGAATCCCTCATCCCTCTGCAAGATTCTCTCCCGGAGACAGAATAAAGGCAGTTGTAAAGTCCGTTGATGAGAAGGGCAGAATCACTCTGAGCTACAAAGAGCTTTTAGGTACGTGGGAGGAAAACGCCGCCCTTTTCAGAGCCGGTGAAACCGTGCCCGGTATTGTACGTTCCGTAGAAAGATACGGTATTTTTGTAGAGCTCAAGCCCAATCTTGCAGGTCTTGCCGAATATGTACCGGGAGTTGTGCCCGGTCAGCACGCAAGCGTATATATAAAAAATCTGATTCCCGAAAGAATGAAAATAAAGCTTATTATTGTAGATTCCTTTGAAGCGCCCTACCCCAACGAGCCCGTCACATATTATAACAAAAGTGACTTTATTGACCGATGGGTTTACTCTCCCGAAAGCAGTGAAAAAAGAATTGAAACGGTTTTTTCGGACTATCAGTTGACGGAAACTGCGATTTGATATAAAATAAGGGAGTAAACGATTTTCAGGAGGTATAAAATATGAAGAAGGTAAAAGAAATTCTCAGAAAACGTAACAACAGTATTAAATTTTCAGCAACAAAGGGTGTTCTCAAGGCAGCTACTGCAGCAGCCGATATGCTCTGCGCTCCACCGGATCTTTCCAAATGCAAAAAGGTGCTTTTCGTTCAGCCTCATCCTGACGACAATCAGATAGGTGCAGGCGGAACTATTGCCTGGCTGCGCAGTCTCGGTGTTGAGGTTTACGAGCTTACGGTAACCGATGACCGATATGCTGACCCGGCTTATATAGGAAAAGAAAATGAAGTACAGACCGTAAGACAGAAGGAAGCTCTTTCAGCACAGCAGATGCTCGGTATAAAAAATGCCGGCTTCCTCGGCTTTGCAGACAAAAATGACGCAACAGAGAGAGAAATCTCCCTTAAGGTTCTTGAGGTTATAAGAGAAATCAGACCTGATTTCGTAATTACAGCCGATCCTAATCTTGCTACGGAATGTCACTCCGACCACATCAAGGTAGGTAATGCCGTAAAATATGCAGTTATGGACTCAATGTGTGATTTCTATCCCGAATTCATCGACGGCAAGGTACGTGACGATGCATGGAAGGTAGGCGGTATAGGCTTCTATTATACCGACAAGCCCAACACTCTTGTTGATATCACTGAATTTGAAGAGCTCAAAATGAAATCTGTAAAGTGCCACGTTTCACAGGCAGAGCCTGCTCTTCTTGCAGCAATTATGCTCCAGCAGCAGATGTTTGCAGAAGGCACTGAATTCAAAGCAGCTGAGCCTCTGAGACTTCTCAGTGACCTTCAGATGCACTGCTTCAATCTTCCTGTAGTATAAAAATCAAGGAGACTTAAAATGACAATTATCTATCAGACAAACACAGGCTCCTCAAAAGAGTATGCCGAAATGCTTTCAGAGAAAATATCTGCTCCTGCCATTTCCCTCTCTGACAGCTCAGATATCCCTTCAGATGAAGAAATAATCTTTATCGGCTGGCTTATGGCCGGCACAATCCAGGGACTTCTCCAGGCAAAAGAAAAGTTCACCAATATAAAGTGTGTCTGCGCCGTAGGACTTATGGTTACAGAAAAGGCAAAAGGTGAAATCACTGAGAAGAATCAGATTGACCTTCCTCTTTTTCTCCTTCCGGGCAATTTTCATATTGACAGACTTAAGGGTATGTATAAAATGATGATGTCAATGATGATGAAAATGATCAAGGGCAAGCTCAAGGATTCAAAGGAACCGAGAGCTGACGAAATGATTGAAGCCTTCGAAAAGGGTGTTGATCTCGTCAGTGAAGAAAAGCTTGACGAAGTAATTGAGTTTTTAAATGCGTAATTAATCACATATAACACAAAGCCCCCGCCATCAGGCAGGGGCTTTATGTTATACTAGAGAATCAGAAATGTTGATTTTACAACAAAAAACAGCATAAATGTTGCATCAACACATTTATAATACACTGTTTTTCAAAAAAGTCAATCAGTTTTTATAAAAATCATTTTTTTACTCTGTACATAAATTCACCATATTCTGAATAACCGGAATAGTTTTTTCAAAAAAAACGGTCAGGTCAGTCTTTTTCTCACAGAGATATTTTAACGAAAGGCTTCGAAGGCGTGGAGGGAAAGAGGTGCTTTTATTTTTACAGAGCGGTGGGGGCGGCGGCGAGCCGCAAAAATGCCCGAC
>JAZRQQ010000056.1:0-5797 GCA_045649935.1 Acutalibacteraceae bacterium
GTATCTGCTTCAGAGAATTAGCACACGCAGGTCAGATCCCCGGCGTTAAGAAAGCAAGCTGGTAAGCAATTGCAAATTTTAAGGAGGTAAAGGAATAATGCAAGTAACAGACGCTATCGCTGATATGCTTACAAGAATTCGTAATGCTAGCTCAGCAAAACACGATTCAGTTAAAATTCCTGCATCCAACATGAAGAAGGCAATTGCTCAGATTCTTGTTGATGAAGGTTATATCAAGAGCTTCACCGTTGAAGAAGACGGTAAGCAGGGTATTATGGATGTACAGCTTAAGTACGGTCCCAACAAGTCACCGGTTATCTCAGGTCTCAGAAGAGTATCTAAGCCCGGTTTAAGAATTTACACAAACTGTGAAGACATGCCTAAGGTAATGAAGGGTCTCGGTATCGCTATCCTCTCTACTCCTAAGGGTGTTATGACAGACAAGGACGCTCGCAAGGCTAACGTAGGCGGCGAAGTTCTTGCATTCGTTTGGTAAGGAGGTGCTGATATGTCAAGAATAGGTAGAGCTCCCATTACAGTTCCCGCAGGAGTTGAAGTTAAGATTGACGGCAGCACAGTTACAGCTAAGGGCCCCAAGGGCACACTTACCAAGACTATGCACAGCAACATTGCTATCGCAATGGAAGGTAACGTAATCACTGTTACCCGTCCTGACGACAACAAAGAAAACAGATCACTTCACGGTCTTACTCGTACACTTATCGCCAACATGATCGAAGGCGTAGCTAACGGTTACAAGAAAGAGCTTGAAATCAACGGTATCGGTTACCGTGCTGAAAAGAAGGGCAATGACCTTGTAATGAAGATCGGTTACTCACATGACGTTATCATGACTGAGCCCGAAGGCGTTACAGTTGAAGTTCCCTCTCCCAACAAGCTCATCGTTAGCGGTGCAGACAAAGAAAAAGTTGGTCAGTTTGCAGCAGAAATTCGTGAAAAGAGACTTCCTGAACCCTACAAGGGCAAGGGCATCAAGTACGTTGACGAATACATCCGCCGCAAAGAAGGTAAAGCCGGTAAGGGTAAATAAGATTGGTAAAGGAGTGACAATTCAATGGTCAATAGACAAGACAGCAATAAAGCAAGACAGAAGAGACAGAAGAGAGTACGTGCTAAGATCAGCGGTACTGCAGCATGTCCCCGTCTTAATGTTTACCGTTCACTCAGCCACATCTACGCTCAGTTAATCGATGACGTTAACGGTGTTACACTTGCGTCAGCTTCAACTGTAGAAAAGGATTTTACAGAGTACGGCGGTAACAAAGAAGCAGCTCACAAGGTGGGCGAAGCATTAGCAAAACGCGCTTTAGAGAAGGGCATTGAAGAATGCGTATTCGACAGAGGCGGTTACATCTATCACGGTCGTGTACAAGAGCTTGCAGAAGGCGCTCGTGCCGGCGGCCTGAAGTTCTAAGCAAGGAGGAAATTAATTATGACTAAAATTGATGCATCAGCTTATGAACTTACAGAACGTGTTGTAGCCATCAATCGTGTATCAAAGACTGTTAAGGGTGGTAGAATTTTCAAGTTCGCAGCTCTTGTAGTTGTTGGTGACGGTAATGGCATCATCGGATTCGGTCTTGGCAAGTCAGGTGAAGTTCCTGACGCTATCCGTAAGGGTATCGACGACGCTAAGAAGAATCTTATTAAGGTTTCTCTTAAGGGTACAACAATCCCTCATGAGATTATCGGTAAGTTCGGTGCAGGCGTAGTTCTTCTTAAGCCTGCTGCTCCCGGTACCGGTGTTATCGCTGGCGACCCCGTCCGTGCAGTTGTTGAAACAGTTGGTATTAAGGATATTCGTACAAAGGCTCTCCGTTCAAACAATCCCTGTAACGTTGTAAGAGCTACAATTGACGGTCTTTCAAAGCTTCGCAGCGCTGAAGAAGTTGCTGAAGTTCGCGGTAAGACTGCAAAAGAAATCTTAGGTTAAGGAGGACTTCGACAATGGCAGACATTAAGATTACTCTCAAGAGAAGCGTTATCGGTTGCAAGAAAGATCAGATTGCAACAGTTAAGTCCCTCGGCCTTAAGAAAATCGGTGATGTTGTGGTTCAGCCCAACAATCCCCAGACTCAGGGTAAGGTGAAGAAAATCGCACACCTTATCGAGACCACCGAAGCTTAATAGAGGAGGTGCGCAAACATGAAATTACATGAACTTTCACCTGTTGCAGGTTCAACTAAAGAGCGCAAGCGTATCGGTCGTGGCCCCGCTTCCGGTCAGGGTAAAACCGCCGGTAAAGGTCATAAAGGCCAGAAGGCCCGTGCCGGCAGAGGCATGCGCCCCGGTTTTGAAGGCGGTCAGATGCCCCTTCAGAGAAGAATACCCAAGAGAGGTTTCGTAAACATCTTCGGTACAGAAATGGCAATTGTTAACCTTGCTGCACTTGATAAGGCATACGAAGCAGGTGAGACAGTTACAATCGATTCACTTATCGAAAAGGGTCTTGTTAAGAAGGCTCTTGACGGTGTAAAGGTTCTCGGTCACGGTGAGCTTTCAAAGGCTCTCACAGTTCAGGCTAACGCATTCAGCGAATCTGCAAAGCAGAAGATTGAGGCAGCAGGCGGAAAGACCGAGGTGATCTGACATGGTTAGTACTTTTATAAATGCATGGAAGGTCGTTGATCTTCGTAAGAAGATTCTCTTCACTGCACTTATTGTACTGATTTTCAGAATCGGTGCTGCTATACCGGTACCGTTTACAAACATTACCGGCGACGGTATCGTAGATCCCACTGGCGAAACATTCATGAACTATCTGAGTATGATGACAGGTGAAGCTTTTGCTTACGGTACAATCTTTGCACTGTCAATCACACCCTACATTAACAGTTCAATTATCATTCAGCTTCTTTCAGTTGCTATTCCTTACCTTGAGAAGCTCTCAAAGGAAGGCGAAGAAGGCAGAAAGAAGATTGCTACAATCACAAGATATACAACTATCGCACTTGCTCTTTTACAGAGTACTGCATACTTTATCTACCTCAGAGCTCAGGGATATCTTGTAACAGATGCCGATGGCAGCCTGTTCACAGGTTTTGCTGCTGTTCTTCAGGGCTTAGTAGTTATCCTTTGCCTTACAGCAGGTTCATCCTTCGTTATGTGGCTCGGCGAGCAGGTTAATGAAAAGGGTATCGGCAACGGTATCTCAATCATCCTCTTCGCAGGTATCGTTTCAAGAATGCCTACTCTCATTTATATGATGTATGCATACATCCTTCAGGGTGGCGCATACTACGCACTTGTTCCCATTATGGTTGTCTGCCTTCTTGCTATGATTGCATTCATCGTATGGATGGACAATGCAGAGAGAAGAATTCCTGTACAGTATGCAAAAAGAGTTGTTGGCCGTAAGATGTACGGCGGTCAGAGCACACATATCCCCATCAAGGTAAATATGTCCGGTGTTCTTCCCGTTATCTTCGCTTCTTCAATTCTTTCACTTCCGCCCACAGTTGAAATGTTCCTTGATACTGAAAACCTCAGTGAGGGCTGGCAGACATTCTTCGGACTGTTCTCCACAAGCCACTGGTTCTATTCAATTCTCTATTTCTTCCTCATTCTCTTCTTTGCTTACTTCTATGCAAGCATTCAGTACAATCCGGTTGAAATGGCTAATAACATCAGAAAGAACAGCGGTATGATTCCCGGACTTCGTCCCGGTAAGCCCACAGCTGATTATATCAAGAAGATTCTTGGCAGAATTACTCTTCTCGGTGCATTACTCCTTTCAGTAGTTGCTCTTTTCCCGAACATTGTAACTCTGTTCACAAACCTCATCGGTTCACCGATGACACTTTCACTCGGCGGTACTTCACTTATCATCGTTGTTGGTGTTGCTCTTGAAACAGTTAAGCAGCTTGAAAGCCAGATGATGATGAGACATTACAAAGGCTTCCTTGACTAATTAAACAAAAAGGAGAGATTCATCATGAAGTTAATTCTTTTAGGTGCACCCGGTGCTGGTAAAGGTACACAGGCAGAATTTATCTGCAGTAAGCTTTCCATACCGACAATCTCAACAGGCAACATTATCCGCGCAGCTCTCAAGGCTCAGACGGAAATGGGTTTAAAAGCCAAGGAATTCATAGACAACGGTCAGCTCGTTCCCGATGATGTTGTAATCGGCATCATTAAGGAACGCCTCGCCGAGGACGACTGCAAAAACGGTTTCATCCTCGACGGTTTCCCAAGAACAATTCCTCAGGCAGAAGCACTCGACGAAATGGGTATTGAAATTGATAAGGTTATCGATATCGAAGTACCCGATGAAAAAATCGTTGCAAGAATGTCCGGAAGAAGAGTATGTCCTAAATGCGGTAACTCATATCACCTCATTTATAAGAAGCCTTCTAAGGAAAACACCTGCGATGCCTGCGGTGAAGAGCTTGTATTAAGAGCTGACGACCATCCCGATACGGTTAAGGAAAGACTCACTGTATATCACAGTCAGACCGAACCCTTGAAGGATTTCTATGGAAAGAAGAATAAGCTTTTCATAGTTGAAGGACAGGAAGAAGTGGCTGACACTTCCGCACTTGTTCTCAAAGCTCTGGAGGAATAAGCATGATAGTGCTCAAGACCAGCCGTGAGCTTTCTCTTATGAGAGAGGCTTGCAGAATTTCGGCAGGAGCACTCAGAGTGGCCGGTGAGGCAGTAAGACCCGGTATCAGTACCGGTGAGATTGACAAAATAGCCTATGACTACATTATAAGTCAGGGTGCGGAACCTAACTTTCTGCACCTCTACGGGTTTCCGGCTACTGCGTGCATTTCCATAAATGATGAGGTCATTCATGGAATACCGAGCATGGATCGTATTCTTAAGGACGGAGATATAGTCTCCATTGACTTAGGAGCGAAGAAAAACGGCTATAACGGCGACAATGCCGCAACTTTTGCCTGCGGAAACATCAGTGAAGAGGCAAAGCGGCTGATGGATACAACGAGAGAAAGCCTTTATGAGGCAATTAAGTTCGCTGTACCCGGCGGCAAGCTCGGCGATATAAGCTCAGCTGTTCAGCGATATTGCGAGGAACAGGGATACGGTGTTGTCCGTGAGTACACGGGACACGGTATCGGCAAGGCATTACATGAAGATCCCAGTGTGCCGAACTACGGCACAGCCGGCCGAGGCGTACGCCTGTTACCGGGCATGACAATCGCTATTGAGCCGATGATTAACCAAGGAACTGCAAGAGTCAAAGTCCTTCCCGACGGTTGGACAGTAAAAACCCTTGACTCAAAGCTGTCCGCCCATTTTGAACATACGGTGGCTATCACAAAGGACGGTCCCGTAATTCTCACCAGAGAGTAAGGTTACAATATGGAACTTAAAGAAGGACAGGTAGTCCGTTCACTGAGAGGTCACGATAAAGGTGAGCTTCTGGTTGTAACGGAGATTGCAAAGAAAAAAGTCTTCTTGTGTGACGGAAAAAGCCGCAAGCTTGAAAAGCCCAAGGCAAAGAATATCAGACACGTTGCGCTGACAGAGGTCACATTGGATAAAGACTCAATGGCAACAAATCGAAAGCTTAGAAAAACACTAAACAAAATAGCGAACCCAGGGGGGTAAGGTTATGTCAAAACAGGATATGATTGAAATCGAAGGTACTGTTGTTGAGGCACTGCCTAACGCAACATTCCAAGTCGAACTCGAAAACGGTCATAAAATTTTAGCACATATCTCCGGTAAGCTCAGAATGAACTACATTCGTATTCTTCCCGGTGATAAGGTTACAGTCGAAATGTCTCCATACGACTTAACCCGCGGA
>JAZRQQ010000057.1:0-35030 GCA_045649935.1 Acutalibacteraceae bacterium
ACCTTCTTTTTCGGCACATGGGCAGACCGTACAGGTAAACGCCGTACCTTTATCAGTGTCGGCTATATACTCTGGGGTATATTTACCATTGCCTTCGGTCTTACGGAATTTATAAGCAAGGATATGTATCTTTTTGCTGCAATTGCCGTTGTGGCTGCCGATACGGTTATGAGCTTCTTCGGCTCAATGGGCAACGATGCGGGCTACAATACGTGGACAACGGATATTATGACGGATAAAAACCGCGGTCAGATAGGCGCCGCACTTGCTACACAGCCTGTTCTCGGTACCATTCTCGGCACAGTTGTGGGCGGTCTTCTTGTAGGTGAAAACGATAACTATATGCGCCTTTTTATAGTGATGGGCATATTCGTAATTATATTCGGTATTCTTTCCCTTTTCCTTATGGGTAAGGGTGACGATGCAGAGCCGTCAGTAAGAGGCTCCTTTATAAGTCAGTTTCTGAGTGTGTTTAATTTCAGAAGATTTTTTACACTCAAGGAGCTTGTGTGGGTTAATATTACCGTAACCGTATTCTTCATCGGCTTCAACGTATATTTTGCCTACATAGGTAACTATATTATCTATTACCTCGGTTACACTGCCGACCAGATGGGTATTATCGAAGCTGTGCCTCTTGTGCTTGCTATGCTTACGGCAATTCCCATATCAAAGCTTATCAACGCTGACAAGCATATTGCAGTATCCTTCTTTGCAATAATAATCAATATCATAGGTCTTGTTATTCTTGCGCCTGTCACACCGGATATGATTGATAATACAAAGCTTTTCGATTTCCGTCTGTGGCTCGGTATATTCCTTGTAGGCGTAGGATATATTGCAATTCTTCAGGTAACAAAGGTCTGGACAAAGCAGCTCTATCCCAAGGACAGCAAGGGACAGTTTGAAGGTATATGGATTTTATTCTTTGTTCTTCTTCCTATGGTAGGCGGCTCATTCCTCGGTGAAGCCGTAGTAAAGACAAGCGGTGTTGTTATTACAAATGAGCTCAGCGGACAGCTTGAATATATTCCCAACGGAAGCATATATGCAGTAGGTGCAGTTGTTGTTGCCCTTACGGCTGTTCCTCTTTATATGGCAGCAAGATATTTCAGAAAAAGAGTTGCTGAGGAAAAGAGCAGATAATCTGTCCTTTTTTCCCAAACTTACAGTAGGGACACAGCTTGCCGTGTCTGCAAAAAACACACAAAAACAGAAAACCGTTGTATCAGCTTAAAGCTTTTACAACGGTTTTTTCTATAATACTTTAAAAGTGTCAGGGTGCTTTCTGTTTTATATAAGTCCCTGTGCCATCATTGCATCGGCAACCTTAAGGAAGCCTGCAATATTTGCGCCTGCAACAAGGTTGTAGCCGAAGCCGTATTCCTCTGCTGCAGCTGCTGAAGAATCGTGAATGTTCTTCATAATGCGCTTGAGCTTTTCATCAACCTCTTCTGCTGTCCAGCTGTATCTCATTGAGTTCTGGCTCATTTCAAGAGCAGAAACAGCAACACCGCCGGCGTTTACTGCCTTTGAAGGAGCAACTGCCTTACAGTTTTTCATAAGATATGAAAGAGCCTCGTTGGTTGTGGGCATATTGGCAACCTCAATGTAATAAGGAACACCGTTTGCTACAAGCTGCTCTGCTTCCTTCATACCGATTTCGTTCTGAGTTGCACAAGGCATTGCAATATCAACCTTGACACCCCAGGGCTTTTCACCGGGGAAGAACTGAACACCGAACTTGTCTGCGTAATCCTGAACCTTATCTCTTCCTGATGCACGCATTTCAAGCATAAAGTTAATCTTTTCTTCTGTTGTGATACCGTCGGGATCGTAGATATATCCGTCGGGACCTGAAAGTGTAACAACCTTACCGCCGAGCTCTGCAACCTTGGTAGCTGTACCCCATGCAACATTACCGAAGCCGGAAACAGCAACGGTCTTACCCTTCATTTCTTCACCGAAATGTCTGAGAACCTCTACTGTGTAATATGTAGCACCGAAGCCTGTAGCCTCAGGTCTGATAAGAGAGCCGCCGTAGGATAAGCCCTTACCGGTAAGAACACCGTTTTCGAAGCTGCCTCTGATTCTGCGGTACTGACCGTAAAGGTAGCCGATTTCTCTGCCTGCTACACCGATATCACCTGCGGGAACGTCAACGTCTGCACCGATATGTCTGTAAAGCTCTGTCATAAATGCCTGACAGAAACGGAGAATTTCTCCGTCGCTCTTGCCTCTGGGGTCAAAGTCGGAGCCGCCCTTGGCGCCACCGATGGGAAGACCTGTAAGGCTGTTTTTGAAGGTCTGCTCAAAAGCAAGGAACTTCATAATACCGATGTATACTGACGGATGGAAACGAAGACCGCCCTTGTAGGGACCGATAGCTCCGTTGAACTGCACTCTGTAGCCGGTGTTTACGTGAACCTTACCGCTGTCATCAGTCCATGTAACACGGAAGGATACGGATCTTTCAGGCTCAACCAGTCTTTCGAGAAGTGCTGCCTTTTCATATTCCGGATGCTTTTCAACAACCGGTGTGAGTGAGGATAAAACCTCAGTTACTGTCTGCACGAATTCAGGCTGAATAGCGTATTTCTTTGCGACAGCATCAATTACATTCTGAACATAACTCATTTATAAATAACCCCTTTTGACCGAAAAAACGGTCCCAATTTGTTGGTTTTAACAAAAAAGCCTATTAATACTTTAATGTATGATATTACATTTTATACCTATGTGCTAAAAAATGCAAGAAAAAGTTATATAAGGAGTCTAATTTTGTAGGAAACGGAAAAACTTTTTATCAATTGTAAACATTTTTTTAAAAATCTTACAAAATATCCTTTTCGTTTATTTTTATTCATCTTAAAAACTATTGTAAAACTTCTCTGATTTTGTTAAAATATCCCTATAAAAGAAAAGGAGTGTGCAATTATGTCCAATCTTTCAAAAGCAAGAGAAAATCAGGCAAAGACTATTATTGCAGGTCTTGAGAAAAGAAATATGAACGGTTACTTCTGTAAGACAAAAGAGGAGTGCGCTGAGCTTGTTCTCTCTCTTATTCCCGAAAACAGCACTATTGCCTGGGGCGGCAGTGAAACAGTAAAGGAATGCCGTATTCCCGCCGTTCTTGAAGAAAGCGGCAGATATAAAATTTATGACCGTTCACGCTATGTCACACCCGAGGAGCAGAAGGAGTTTTATACCCTTGCATTCGGTTGTAATTATTTCTTTATGAGTACAAATGCTATTACTCTTGACGGTGAACTTGTCAATGTTGACGGTCAGGGTAACAGAGTTGCTTCCCTTATTTTCGGACCTGACCACGTTATTGTTGTTGCCGGTATGAACAAGGTTGTGGCTACCGTAGAGGAGGGCTATAACCGCACAAGAAATATTGCTTCTCCTCCCAACACCGTAAGACTGGGCAAAAATACTCCCTGCTCTGTTCTCGGTAAATGCGGTGACTGTATGTCTCCAGACTGTATCTGCAATCAGATAGTAGTGACAAGAAGAAGCAGAGACAAGGACAGAATTCATGTTATTCTTGTTGACGACAATCTTGGCTTTTAATAATATATTTCAATACAGATAAAAATATTCGGCAGAATGATGGCTGAAACGGACGGAATAGGATGTTTTGTCCGTTTTTTGTTTTCTCAGTATTTATAAGGCTTTCTTATGCATTTTTAAGTCTGTGAATCCTTGACAAATACCCCTTTGATTTAGTACAATAAAAGCAGTATGCAGCTGTATGCTGAATAACTTAAGAAAGAAGGGTGTAAAATATGAAGTATATCTGGGAAGACCCGAAAATTATCAAAGAAAATAAAGAAGACGGTCACGTTCTGGCTCTTTGCTATGACAAGGCTGACAGAGCCGCCAAAAGAGAGCCTTCTCCCTATAAGGTATCCCTTAACGGCACATGGAAATTTTACTGGAGCAAGGGTGTAGGCGCACTGCCTGAAGAATATAAGGCTGCCGATTACGATGACAGCAATTGGGAAGATATCACAGTTCCCGGTGTATGGCAGCTTCAGAAGGATTACTCAAAGCCCTGGTATTATGCCAACTCCTTCCCTAACTGCATTTCCGTTGAAAAGAGCAAGATTCCCTCAATTGACGTTGCAGGTCAGGAAATTGCTATTCACAGAACATCTTTCAATGTTCCCGCAGATTGGGACGGCAGAGAAATCTTCCTTCATTTCGGTGCCGTAAAGGCAGGTCTTTCCGTTTATGTTAACGGAAAGTATGTAGGCTATTCACAGGGATCAAATACTCCCCACGAATTCAATATCACAAAATATGTAAAGCCCGGTGAAAACAAGGTTGCAGCCGAGGTATACCGCTATACTGACGGCACCTATCTTGAGGACCAGGATATGTGGTTCCTTTCAGGTATTTACCGTGAGGTATATATCTACAGTGAGCCCAAGGTAACCGTAAGGGATTTCTTTGTAAGAACAGAGCTTGTCAACGATTATACCGATGCTTTCGTTAATCTTGACGTTCTTGTAAGTGACTATACCGGCGGCGGTAAGGCAGTTCAGTTCGAAGCAGTTCTTCTTACAGCAGGCAAGCCTACAGTTATCGGCTCCACTGATTTTATCACAAAGAACGGCGAAAATAAGCTTTCCTTCAGACAGTTCATCGAAAGACCTGTTCTCTGGTCCAGTGAGGATCCCGTTCTTTATACTCTCCTTCTTAAGACAGTCTGTGACGGAACAGTAACATATAAATCCTTCCGTATAGGTTTCAAGCAGGTTGAAATTATCGGTGAAAAGATTCTCGTCAACGGTAAGCCTCTTCTTATCAGAGGTGTAAATCGTCACGACTTTGACCCCGACTACGGCTGGGCAGTTCCCGACGAAAGATACATTCAGGATCTTGATATTATGAAGAGAAATAATATCAACTCAATCCGTACAAGCCATTATCCCAACGATCCCCGTTTCTATGATCTCTGTGACGAATACGGCTTCTATGTTATGGACGAATGTGACCTTGAAACCCACGGCGTAAGAAGAAAGAATGTTCCCGGTGATAATCCCATGTGGACAGATGCCGTTGTTGACCGTATGGAAAGAATGGTTCTGCGTGACAGAAACCACGCCTGTGTATTTATGTGGTCTCTCGGTAATGAAGCCGGTGACGGCAGCAACTTCCTGAGAATGAAGCAGGCTGCAATGAAGCTTGATAACACCCGTCAGTTCCACTATGAGGGTGACTTTGACTTTACAAAGAGTGACGTTATCAGCCGTATGTATCCCACTGAGGATCAGGTTGAAAAATTAGGTAACAGAGAGCCTCTTACAATCACCTGGTTTGACAACATTGCAAATGCACTTGCAGCTGACAGCAAGCCTATTTCCAAGGAGCTTTATACAAAGCCTGTTGTTTTCTGTGAGTATGCTCACGCTATGGAAAACAGCCTTGGTAATTTCCAGGAATATATGGATGCCTTTGAAAAGTACGATAACCTTTGCGGCGGCTATATCTGGGACTTCGTTGACCAGGCTATCCATAAGAAGAACGAAGACGGCGAGGATATGTGGCTTTACGGTACAGACTATAACGAAAAGGATCTGTGGATAAAGCCTCCCTACAACACCTGTGCTATTGTGGGCAGTAACGTATACTTCAATGCCAACGGTATTATTGCCGCTGACAGAAAGGTGCATCCCAGCATCCACGAGGTAAGAAAGGTTTACTGTGAAATTCAGGTTAAGGCCGCAGACATCAAGGCGGGTAAATTTATCCTCAAAAACAAGCAGTTATTCTCTGATCTTACAAAGTTTGATATTAAGTATGTAATCACCGAAGACGGCAAGGTAATCTCTGAGGGCTTTATGCCGAGAGAAGGCTTTGAAAAGCTTGCACCTCTTTCAGAGATGGACTTTACTCTTAACTACGGTCTTGATCCTATGCCCAAGGGTGAGGTATTCGTAACCTTCTCCTTCTTAAGAAGAGAGGACTGCCGTTTTGCAAAGGCAGGCTATGAGCACGGCTTTGACCAGTTCCTTATCAAAGAAGCAAATGCTCCCGAAAAGAAGGTTTACGAGGACAGAGTAAATATAAGAGGCACAAACAATGATTTCTGCGTAACAGGTGACAGCTTTAACTACACCTTCAGAAACGGTCTTCTTACATCTCTTGTAAAGGACGGTAAGGAATATCTTCTCGGTGAGCTCAGACCTAACTACTACAGAGCTCTTACCGACAACGATATAGATTTCCTCAATTTCGTTCCGCCTCTCATTCCCTTCCATCCTCTTTACGCATGGAAGAGAGCTACCGATTCACTTAAAACAAAGGCAATAACTGTTCACCGTTACAGCCACAGCGCCTATATTGAAACAAGAGTTTCTGTTTTAGGCATGAAGGATGTTATGATGACCTATACCGTTTATCCCGACGGCAAGATTGACGTAACTCACAAGGGTACGGCTTCAATGGATATGATCCGTTTCGGTACAACTCTTACAATGGAAAGAGAATACGATCAGATCAAGTGGTACGGCAGAGGTCCCCACGAAAACCATATTGACCGCCGTGTAGGTGCAAGAGTAGCTATCCACGAAATGAGCGTTACCGATATGGAGCATCACTATATGCGTCCTCAGGAAAACGGTCACAGAACAGATGTAAGAATGCTTGAGGTTAAGAACAAGCAGGGCAAGGGTCTGAGATTCACCAAGCTCGGTGAAAAGCCCTTTGCAATCAACTGTCACCACTACACTGTCAACGATCTTGACGAAGCTACTCACATTCACTCACTCAAGCACAAGGATTTCACAACTGTATGCCTTGATCTTATGCAGAGAGGTATCGGCGGTGATACTCCCGGTAATGCATGTCTGAGAGAGCCGTACATTATGCATAAGGGTACAACCTATGAGTACGGATATACAATTGAAGTAATTGAATAAGATGAATATAAAAAATAAAAGCTGCAGATTCTGCAGCTTTTGTTTTTTCAGGGTGTCGGAATTATTTTACGGCGAGTTTCTTTGTTGCACTGAAAGCTCCGTAAATCTTCTTTTCATCTACCTTTTTATATGCTCTGATTTTAACGAAGTAGGTTTTTCCAGAGGTAAGCTTTTTAATAGTAGCAGCGGTCTTTTTGCTGCCGGCTGATACTTTGGCTGTATCTTTACTGAAATCAGAGGTGGTGGAATAATGAATTTCATATCCCGATACACGGGATATGCTTGTCCAGTTCACTTTCAGCTGACCTGCTTTTGCAGATTCAAGTGAGCCGATTGATGCTTTGGGAGGCAATGTAAAGGCGGAGACAACCTTGCTTGAATAGCCTTCGTTGCTTCCTGAAACTGCCTGAACCTTTATATAATAGGTCTTCATTGAAGTAAGACCTGTAAGCTTTGCTGAATTCTTGGTAGTTGTTATGCTTTCCCATTTTGTACCGTTGGTGCTGTATGAAATCTTATATTTCTTTGCAGACTTGACTTTATCCCAGCTTACCTTGATGTTATCTGTACCTGCAGAGGTAACCTTGAGATTTTTAACAACGGGGAGTGTAAGCATGGGTGTTGTTTCCTTATAACTGTCACCGCAGGAGCAGGTAAAGGTTGATTTACCTGTTTTTGTGTATGTGGGCTCCTTTGTAACCTTTTCCTTATACTTGTGAATATGACTCTTATAGTGGATTTTTGCATTCAGTAAGTTTTCGTTACCTCTGCTTATATCAATCTTTTTCCACTGAGCCTTTGTGCCGGTATAATAAACATCTGTAAGGCTTTCACAGCCGTCAAAAGCAAACTCACTTATAAACTCCACGTCGGTTGTAAAGGAAATTGACTTAAGGTTGGAGCAGCCGCAGAAAGCAACATAACCGATACTTTCCAATCCGTAGGGTAAAACAATGGATTTAAGACCTGTACATTCATAGAAGGCTGCCATTGATATTTTCTTTACCGTAGAGGGAATTGTGAATGATTTTACTTTTGTAAGATTCTGGAAGCACTGACCGTCGATATGAGTATATCCTTTGGGAAGGACAACAGATTTAACGTATTTGTTTTTGTAAAGAGTATTGAAGCCCGGGCACTTGACGGGATAACCGCCGACATATAAGGGATATGTAAGTGTCTTTTCCTTGCCCGAATACTTTGTCAGAGTTACCTTACCGTCATAAACGTAATAGGTGAAGTCGCCGTCTTTGAATTCTTTGTCTTCAAATTCGTCACTTGCACTTACGCCGAAGCAAAGAGACGTCATTATCAGACACAGTGATAATGCTATGAGCATTATTCTTTTTAAGCTTGTTTTCATTTGATATCTCTCCTTTTTATTTGGTAGCTTCATTATATTACAGGAATTTTTTTATGTCAAACAAAAATGCTCAGCTTTTATAAAAAAACAGGGCTGCGGTTTTCCACAGCCCTGTAAGCATCTGCTCTTTCGGTCAGTTGATTTTTCCAACACCGAAGAATCTTAAAATCATATCAAAGAAGCTTCTGAAGAAGTTTGCAATCTTTTCAAAGAAGGTCATTTCGCTTTCGTCTTTTTCCGGCTCTGCATCAAATCCGGGAAGAGTCACATTGTTATCTGCGGGACCTTCGTCAGTAGTGAACTGAAGAAGAACAGCGCTGAGTCCTGCTGAAAGAAGAATATCGATACCTTCAATCTTCATTACAAGATCACCTGCATAGTTGCAGAAATCAACGGGTATATTGATGTTGAGCTTTGTGCAGATGAAGCTCATTACCTTTCCGTAATCCTCAGCGGATACATCCTTGAGCACATAGCCGAGGAAGGCGGTTACCACACCGGTGAGAAGAACATATTCCGTGCTGAGAACACCGTAGTTTTCGTCGCCGTAAACGTGTGCATTATAAAGGAAGAGTGCAAGGTCTGCAAGGGTTTTATAATTGCTTACGGGTATTTCAAAGTCGACTTCCTTGAGAATTGACTGCATACTCTTACCTGAAACGGTTTCATCGTAGGTGTAGATAGGCATATAGACCGCATCTCTGACTACGGGAGTAAGCTTGGTGATAAGCTCACAGATATCAGCGTCATCTGTTTTGCTCAGTCCGAGAAGGCTTATGAGTCTGGGTGCAGTCAGATATGCATCAAGAAGCTTATAGAAGCCTGCATTGAAGCATCTGTCTGCATACTGCGTAAAATCAGTTGTTGCAAGATTATAGCAGTTGTCACTGATTATGCCCTTAAGAGGTGTCATATCAATTTCTGTAATGCGTCTTGTTTCAATCTGCACCTCGTCACCGAAGGTAACAACTCTGTAGGGGCAGGGGGTAGCATTGAGAGAACCTGTAACGATACTGTAGAAGGAATTGCCGTTTTCACCTGTGTAAACAGCTACGTCATGCTCGTGAGTGTGACCTACGAAGTTATATTTTACGTTATACTGTGTAAAAGCCTCCTGAAGACCGAAGCTTTCGTCGATAACTGAAGCGGCGTGAAGAGTGTTGCCTAAAATCAGATGCTCAATAAGATTGTGGTGCATCATAGCAATAGTCTTTTTGCCGTCATTCTGTGCCTTTTCGGCCTGCTCCTTAATCCAGTCAGCTCTTTCTTCTGTCATACCGTTGATGCCGTTTTTAGCTTTTGTGCTGTCGATTGCAAGAAGACGGTAGCCGCCGGGAAGGTTAGCAACATAAGAGGCAGAGTCAGTATCTCTTGCAATAGCCTCATTGTAGCCGAATTCGGCAAAATATTCAGCAAAGTCGGAAACGGTCAGCTTGGAATACTGTACCTCGTGGTTACCGGGAACAACGTATACGGATTTACCGCTTGATTTTTCAAAGGCAGAGAGCTTTTCTGCCATAACGGTGTATTCTTCCTCTGTGCCTCGGTCAACAATATCACCGGGAAGAAGAACAACGGAGCTTTCGTTGGAAGCAGCTGCCTTAAGGAAGGCATCAATAATAAGCTCATTTTCATATCTGAGCTGTCCCTGTTCGGGAACGTGAGCATAGTCAGCAGTTACCTTAGTGGGATTTGTTGCTGCCGTGTGATTATAATGAAGGTCATTTGCAACTGTGATTATAAGCTCTTTTTCAGCTGCAGTGGCTGCGACGGATAAAAGAGAGAAAATCATAATCACAGAAAGAAGAACAGAAATAATTTTTTTCATACTTTTTTCTCCTTTGCTTTAAATACACTCAACTGCTTTTTTCTCACAGTCAAGACCGTTTATGTATCTTTCAAGGAATTTTTCGAAGCCTTCAGCTTCCTTTTCGTCAGGCATAACGGTTACACATTCTGCATCTCTGAAGGCAATATTTTCAAGGAAGGCATCAAGACTCATTTCATCACTCTTAAGAATATAAAGAGCAAGAAGAGCCATACCGTAGGGACCGCCTTCACCGGCTGTCTTCATAACGGAAACGGGTGAGCCTAAAGCAGCAGCCGTGAATTTCTGACCTACACCGGGATAGATATAGTAGCCACCGTGACCGTAGAGTCTGTCGGTCTGAACGTTTTCGTTTTTGAAAAGAAGGTCAACACCGATTTTAAGTGAAGCCATAGCCGAATAAAGCTGTGTGCGCATAAAGTTGCCAAGGGTCATTCTGCTGTCGGGTGTACGCATAAAGAGAGGTCTGCCCTCAGAAAGCCCCGTTACAGGCTCACCTGAATAATAGTTGTAGGAGACAAGACCGCCGCAGTCAGCATCACCCTCAAGAGCCTTTTCGTACATCATATCGAAAATTTTACCCTTTGTAGTATCTGCACCGAGAGCCTTTGCAAATTCGAAGAAGAGACTTCCCCAGGCGTTGATATCACTTGTACAGTTGTTACAGTGTACCATAGCAACGGGCTTACCTGTAGGAGTTGTTACCATATCGATTTCAGGGTAAACCTTACTCAGACTCTTTTCGAGAACAAGCATTGCAAATACAGATGTACCTGCCGAAATGTTACCCGTTCTTTCCTTGATGCTGTTGGTTGCGGTCATACCCGTACCTGCGTCACCCTCAGCGGGAGCAAAGGGGATGCCTGCTTCAAATTCACCGCTTTCGTCAAGAAGGAATCTGCCTGTCTGTGTAAGAGTGCCCGCCGTTTCACCGGCTACAAGTACCTTCGGCAGAATATCTCTGAGCTTTTTGGTAAAGCCCTTTTCAGCGGTCATCTTATCGAAGATTTCCATCATCTTTTCATCGTAGTCATTCTTATTACTGTCGATGGGGAAGATACCTGAGGCTTCACCTACACCTACGGCATTTACACCTGTAAGCATATAGTGAACATAGCCTGCAAGAGTGGTTACATAAGCAATTTCGGGAACGTGGTCTTCACCGCTGAGAATAGCCTGATAAATATGTGATGCAGTCCATCTCTGGGGGATGTTGAAGCCGAGAGCTTCCGTAAGAGCCTCGGAGGCTTCAGCTGTTGTAGTGTTTCTCCATGTTCTGAAGGGTGTAAGAAGGTTGCCGTCCTTATCGAAGGCAAGATAGCCGTGCATCATAGCAGAGATACCCATAGCGCCTGTCTTTATGAAAGCACAGTCATATTTTTCTCTGATGTCCTTCTTAAGTGCGCTGAAGCAGGAAAGAAGAGCAGTATGCACATCGTCGAGTGAATAGGTCCAGTAGCCGTTTTCAAGTCTGTTTTCCCATTCGTGGCTTCCGCTTGCAAGGGGAAGGGAGTCTTCACCGATAAGCACAGCCTTGACTCTTGTTGAGCCGAGTTCAATACCTAAAGCAGTTCTGCCCTCGGTAATCATCAGTTTTTTATCCATAGCTTACCTCATCTGTAGTAAATGTCACCGAGCTTAAGCTCACGCTTGAAGTCAGCGATATTTGTGTTCTTACCGATAACAACGGATTCAATACCCATAGCATCTGCCCAGTCACACATCTGCTTTGATGTAAGGTCATAGCTGAATGCGGTGTGGTGTGCGCCGCCGGCAATAAGCCAGGCTTCAACGCCGGTATAGAAATCGGGCTTGGGTACCCAGAAGTTTGTTGCCGTGGGAAGAGAGGGCATTTCCTTTTCTGTCTTTATGCAGTCAACCTCATTGATGATAAGACGGAAACGGTTGCCGAGGTCAACAAGTGAGCAGGCAATACCTTCACCCTCCTTGCTTGTAAAGACAAGTCTTGCGGGGTCTTCTCTTTCACCCATTGAAAGAGGCTTACACTTGATGCCGATTCTGCCGTCAGCAATTGAGGGGCAGATTTCAAGCATATGTGCCTGAAGAATACCTTCCTTGCCGGGAACAAGGTTATATGTATAGTCCTCGAGCATTGAGGAGCCCTTGGCATCCTTCATACCCTCGGTCATAATTTTCATAAGACGTACCATAGCGGCAACCTTCCAGTCACCCTCTGCACCAAAGCCGTAGCCCTTTTCCATAAGTCTCTGGATTGCAAGACCGGGAAGCTGCTTGAGAGCGCCGAGATCACCGAAATGAGTTACGATAGCCTGATAGTTTTTCTCCTTGAGGAAGCGCTCGAAGCCGAGCTCAATCTGAGCCTGAACCTCAACGTGCTTTCTGAATTCGGCGGGATCTCTGCCTTCAAGGATAATATCGTATTTTTCGTAGTATTCATCGGTGAGAGCCTTTACGTCTGAAACAGAAACAGCATCAACGCTTTCTGCAATTTCGTTAACGGGGTAAGCGTCGATTTCCCAACCGAACTTAAGCTGAGCTTCAACCTTGTCACCCTCGGTAACGGCAACGTTTCTCATATTGTCGGCAACACGCATAACTCTGATGTGGCTGCTTTCGGCAATACCTACGGCTGTACGCATCCATGCTGCGATTTTTTCAATAACTGCCTTGTTTGTCCAGTGGCCTACAACGGTTTCTCTTTCAATACCCATTCTTGAAAGAATGTGAGCATACTCTCTGTCACCGTGGGCAGACTGATTTTCGTTCATAAAGTCCATATCGATTGTATCGTAGGGGATTTCTTCGTTGAACTGTGTATGAAGATGTAAGAGGGGCTTTCTGTATTCCTGATGACCTAAAATCCAGCTCTTTGCGGGAGAGAAGGTGTGCATCCAGGTGATAACACCTGCGCAGGTTTCATCAACATTTGCTTCGTTGAAGGTCTTTCTGATAAGCTCGTTTGTAATAAGTGTGGGCTTCCAGATAACCTCGAAGGGAAGAATACCGCTTTTATTAAGCTCTGCAACGATAATCTGTGAATGCTCGGCAACATTTCTTAAGCACTCGTCACCGTAGAGGTCCTGAGAGCCTGTGCAGAACCAGAATTTATATGCTTTCATTTTATATCCTCCTTAAAAGATAATTCATCACTTTAAATAATAACATTTTTATATCTTGTATGTCAACGGAAAACATAAAATTGAATGCAAAATGCAGAATTGCGCCCGGCAGAACGGAAACAGATAAAATTTATCCACTCCGTCAGGCATAAGGCATAATATACATTCATTGTGACACTTATATCAAGCTCCCGTTGACTTTGTTGCTACAGTTTGTTAGAATGTAAGTGACGAGAGATTCTTGTATTAAGAATAAGGGAGAAAATAAAATGAAAAGTAAAAAACTGATAGCACTGCTTTTATCCTTTGTAATGCTCTTTTCGTTCGCCGTACCCGTATTTGCATCGGCAGATACTCAGGTGTCCGCTGTGGCTGAAGAGGGAATTACCGTGTCGGTTTTCAGCAGAATCAAAGAAATTTTTCACAGCATAGTCGAAAGGATAATGAAGCTTATCGGGAGGGAGTGTCCCCTGTGTAAAAACGAAGGCGCAGAGCTTCCGTCTGCGAAAGAGGAAATAGCGGCAGCCTATAATGACGCAGTGAACAGTCTCAAGGAATATAAGGGAAAGGTAACCGTAATAAAATCAACGGATATCGATATTGAAATTTCAGATCTCTTGCCGCAGGTAGCTAAAACTATTATTGAAGCGGTGGCAGAAACCTTAGAAGGCAGAACTGTAAATACCTATGTTTTCAGAAACGGTACCGACAGTGATAATGTAAAGCTCACTGACAGAATAACTCCTTGCGGAAGAGAGGCTTCACTTGATGCGGCGGGACTTGTTTCGGCTTCGTCGAAAAAGTACGGAAGCGGAAGTGTAATTGAATTTCAGCTTAAAAATGAAGTGGCACATTATGACGGAACCAACGTTACAGTGGATGCCGTGTATAACAGGGGCATCACCGATACACTGAATCCTGCAGTCCTTGACCTGGGTCCCGTGACCGTCACTCAGGCTGAAATTGCCTATCCGTGTACATCTGTCAGAGCAGAGCTTGATTCTGAGGGCAGACTCGTAAGACTTTCAGTTGAGCTTCCTGTGGAAATGGATGCTGTATGCAAGACATCGGTAATTTCTGTCAGAACAGTTATTCTTACAACAGTAAAGGAAGAATACATATTCTCTTACGGAGCGTAATTGCTAACATAAAAAAGCCGAGTCGGTGGACTCGGCTTTAATTTTGCGTAAAGTAACCGATGAAGGGGACCGGCTCGTCTGTGTGGTCGCACACAGGGTGCCTGTCCCCGGATTTAAAAAAACAACCTGATGTGGCGTGCGGGACTAATCTTGTTTCTCACTTTTACCCGCAATTCTGCAGTTTGCGTTCTGCATTAACCAAAGAGCTTAACGCTCATATACCTTTCACCTGAGTCGGGCAGAAGAACAACAATATTCTTTCCCTTATTCTCTTCTCTTTCTGCAATTTCCTTTGCTGCACAAAGAGCCGCACCTGATGAAATACCTACAAGAAGACCTTCTTTTTCAGCAAAGACTCTGCACATATTGAAGGCATCCTCGGTTTTTACGGTAAGCACCTCGTCAATCACACTCATATCAAGATTTTCGGGAATAAAGTTGGCACCGATTCCCTGGATGCCGTGAGGACCTGCCGTTCCCTTTGTGATAAGGGGGGAATCGTAAGGCTCTGCACCGATAATTCTGATGCCGTCAATTTTATCCTTAAGATATCTGCCCGTACCCGAAACAGTTCCTCCCGTACCGATGCAGGCAATAAAAATATCTGCCTTTCCGTCAGTATCCTCATATATTTCCGGACCCGTTGAAAGAATATGACTTTCGGGGTTTGCGGGATTGTCGAACTGTGAGGGGATAAAGCTATTGGGAATTTCTCTGTTGAGCTCCTTTGCTTTTTCAATAGAGCCGAGCATACCCTTTGCACCCTCGGTGAGAACTATTTCTGCACCGTAGGCTCTGAGAAGCTGCTGACGTTCCACACTCATAGTGTCGGGCATAACAAGAACAGCCTTATAGCCGAGAGATGCAGCAGCTGCTGCAAGACCGATACCCGTGTTACCGCTTGTAGGCTCAATTATAGTTGCGCCTTCGGTAATAAGTCCGCTTTCTTTGGCTTTTGTAAGCATATTCACTGCAACTCTGTCCTTGACGGAGCCTGCAGGATTGAAATATTCAAGCTTTGCGTAAAGATTTGCCTCGATATTCATTTCTTCGGCAAAGGATGTAGCTTTCAGAAGGGGAGTTCTTCCCACAAGTGAACAGAAGCCTTCATAAATCATAGTATCACCCGATAGTTATTATTTCTCACCAAGGAGCTTTGCAAGCTCATCCATAAAGGTGTTGATGTCCTTGAACTGACGGTATACAGATGCAAAACGCACATATGCAACCTCGTCAAGCTCCTTGAGTCTGTCCATGACAAGCTCACCGATATGTACAGAGGTAACCTCTCTGTCAAGAGAGTTCTGAAGCTCAGCTTCAATTTCCGAAACAACTCTGTCAATCTGCTCGATTGAAACGGGTCTCTTTTCGCAGGCACGGAGCATACCGTTGAAGAGCTTCACACGGTCAAATGCCTGCCTTGACTTATCTTTTTTAACTACAATAATAGGTACACTTTCAATTATTTCATAGGTGGTGAAGCGCTTGCCACAGGAGATACATTCACGGCGGCGGCGTATTTTTTCACCCTCGTCGGTAGGTCTTGAGTCGATAACCTTGCTTTCTTCATAGTTACAGAAGGGACACTTCATTTTCAAAACTCCTTTTCATTTTTTATCACAGACCCTGACGCACCTTTTTAAGAAGGGCATCAAGATATTTAGCACTGCCGGTAATTTCTCTTTTTCTTTTATATCCGTCAGAATAAAGCTCAATTATATATTTTCCGCTGTAGCCGGTTTTATGAAGGTCAGAGAAAAGCTTTTCAAAATCAAAAAGACCTTCTTCACTGGGTGCAATACAGTCCGACTCCTCATTGTAATCACTGAGATGGACGTGAACGATATTCTTTCCGAGAATATCAATAAAATCCTTTGGCTCAAAGCCTGCACGTCTTGCCTGCTTTATATCTAAAACTGCTTTATAGCTGTCACCCAGCTGACTCTTCATATATTTATGAAAATCCGGTGAGCCGGAAACAAAATTGACGATATTTTCGTGAGCGATACTGCAGCCGAAGGATTCTGCAACCCTGTTAAGCTCGGCGTATCTTTCTGCGTAGGTTTCCATATCAATATCAAAAAGCCTTGATGCACCATGCATTACAATGAATTTTGCACCTAAAATTGCGGCTGCATTGTAATATCTCTTGTACTGCTCAATGCCGTCACGGAAACGTCTTTTATAGGCGCTGAAAAAGTCATAGCCTTCACCGAATGAGCCGTAGGGATGAAGGGAAACAACCTCAATTCCGTAGGCATCCTGCACGGTTTTAAGCTCTTTTATATAGTGAGGCTTCAGCTCTGAGTGAGCATTGAAGAAAATCTCGGAATGTCTGAAGCCAAGCTCGGCAATATGCAGAAATGACCTCTCGGTTTCAAGAGGGTAGAAGCACGCTGACGATGCGCCGATTTCCATTGATTTTTTCACCTGCCCGAATAAAATTATACTATTAATAAGTATACCAAGAATAAACAGAAAATACAACCTTTTAAGAAAAATAAAATGGCTGTATATTACAGCCATTTTACGCTTATTTTATAACGCCCAGCTCTTTTGCTTCTTTTACGTGAGCTTCATAGGTTTCGTTGAAATAGTAATTCTGCTCCTTATCCGTAAAGAAGTAATAGTAGTCCGTTTCTTCGGGATAGAGGGCTGCTTCAATTGCCTTTATACCGGGACAGCAGATAGGACCCTCGGGAAGACCGATACACTTATATGCGTTATAGGTTTCCTTGTATTTTTCCGTGTCACCGGTAAGATAGGGAGAGTCGGTTACGAAATCGTTAAGATAGTGAATTGTTACATCACACTGAAGCTTGGGGAAGGAGGGACTGCTCAGACGGTTGTGAAGGACTGAAGAAATAAGCTTCATTGATTCGTCACTGAAGGCCTCCTCCTGAATTATAGAAGCCATAGTGATGATTTCGTCAAGAGTGTAGCCGAGCTCTTCGGCTCTTACGGTGTAAGCACCCGTAAGCTTTGCTGAGGTATTGGTAAGAATTTTTTTCAGCACTGTTTCCGCACTGCTGTTCAGATAGAATTCATAAGTGTCAGGGAAAATATAGCCCTCAAGAATAAAGGGTCTGTCAGCTTCTGCCACAAAGAGGGAAAAGGTATAGCCGAGAGAGCTGATAAATTCCTTATCGTTGATGAGCGCTATAAAATCAGAAGCATTGCAGATTGAATTTTCTTCAAGCTTTTCGGCAATCTGAACAGCTGTAAAGCCTTCGGGGAAGGTTACCGTAGCCGTGGGGATTGAAGTAGTCGTCATAATATCGGGAACAATTTCTTTTATTTCTTCCTTAATATCTTCTTTGGAACAGGCACATAATAGTAATGTGCAGATAAGACAGAGTATAACAAGAAGTTTTTTCATTTTTTCACTTCCTCAGTTTTTTTATTACAGAAAGGATTGTAGCATAAAGACGTTAAAAAATAAAGATAAAAGCTTCTGATTTATAAAAATTGTAAGAAAATAGCAATTTGAGGCTATAAAATATACTGTATTTTCAAAAAAGACTTGAAAAAAATCCTTGTTTGTTATAAAATACAATAAATAAAAAATAATCTTAATTATTCGGAGGAATATAAAAATGGTATCAGCAGGCGATTTCAGAAACGGTGTTACTTTTGAAATGGACGGCAATGTTCTTCAGATCATTGAATTCCAGCACGTTAAGCCCGGTAAGGGTGCGGCTTTCGTCCGTGCAAAGGTAAGAAACGTTATTACAGGCTCTGTTATTGAGCGTACATTCAACCCCAACGAAAAGTTCCCCACAGCTTTTGTTGAAAGAAAGGATATGGAATATTCCTACAGCGACGGCGGTCTTTATTACTTTATGGATCCCGAAAGCTATGAGCTTGTTCCCATCAACGAAAGTGAGCTTTCCGATAACTTCAAGTTCGTTAAGGAAAATATGGTATGTAAGGTTCTTTCTTACAAGGGTAACGTTTTCGGCGTTGAACCTCCCACATTTGTTGAACTTCAGGTTACAAAGACCGATCCCGGCTTTGCAGGTAACACAGCTACAAACACAACCAAGCCCGCTACACTTGAAACAGGTGCAGAGGTTAAGGTTCCTCTCTTCATTGATGAGGGTGAAATGATTCAGATTGACACCAGAACAGGTGAATATCTCGGTCGTGCATAAGTTATTATTTCAATTATAAGAAAGGAAATTACTACTATGTCAGTTTCAGAAAAAGTTGCATATTTAAAGGGCCTTATGGAAGGTCTTGATTTAGACGAAGACAAGAAGGAAGGCAAGCTTTTTGCTGCTATTATCGACGCTCTTGATGAGGTTGCTTCAGAACTCAGCGATATGGAAGAGGATATGGAGGATCTTACAGATTACATCGAAGAAATCGACGAAGATCTCGGTGACGTAGAAGAATACGTTTACGATTGTGACGACGATTGCGATTGTGACTGCTGCTGTGACGATGATGACTGCGACTGCTGTGAAGACGATTGTCTCGAAGTTACATGCCCTGCATGTGAAAATGATGTTATGATCGGTTTTGATGAAATCGACGATAACGGCGAAGCAGAATGCCCCTGCTGCGGTGCAGTTCTTGAGTTCGAAATCGAAGAAGACGAAGACGACGAATAAGAATTAAAATATAACGCCCCGGCATCTGTCGGGGTGTTTTTTTGGAGTACAGAGTATATGATAATAAGAAAACCCCTAAGAGAAGATATACCTGCTCTTCTTGAAATTTATAACTATGAGGTAAAAAACGGAATTGCCACTCTTGATATCAATTCCAAAACTCTTACAGATTGGGAAAAGTGGTACGACAATCATAATATAAAAAACCATCCTCTTATTGTCTGTGAGGACGAAGGGGAAGTTGCAGGCTATGCCACCCTTTCCTCCTACCGTGAAAAAGAAGCATATAAATCTACGGTAGAGCTTTCCGTTTATGTGTCACCCCGGCACAGAAGGATGGGAATAGGAACTCTTCTTATGGAAGAGATTCTCCGTCTTGCGAGAGAGGATGAGAACACCCATACGGTAGTTTCCGTGATTACCTCGGGAAACGCCGCCTCCTGCAGACTTCATGAAAAATTCGGCTTCACCTTCTGCGGAACAATAAAAGAGGTCGGAATGAAGTTCAGCGAATATATTGATATTGATAATTACAGTTTGAGGGTATGAATAAAGAAGCTGTGAAAAACTAAAAGCATAGAAAAAAACCGTTGTAAAAGCTTTAAGCTGATACAACGGTTTTGCTGTTTTATTGTATTTGTTGAGGTAGGGACACGGCTTGCCGTGTCCCTACGTTAATAAATATAACAAAGCCATCATATCAGTTACAAGCTTTTACCGGGATAATGGTTTAATTGTGTACGGATGTTACGAAGCACAGGTCTTACAGGGGGTGAGTCCTGCACCTTCTGCTTTTTCTATAGTGACTGTATAACTGTTTTTGCCTCCGCACTGTGGATCGAGATGATATCTTTTTCCGCTTGGTGTACGGTAAACAGTCTTGCCGTTTGAATCATCATTATCGGAGTCGCCTTTGTTTGCTGATGCTTTTGCTTTTACTGTTACGGTGAAACTGTATGTTTTCCCTTTATAAACAGCACTGATTTTAGTCTTGCCGGCTTTTTTTGCTGTAACCTTTCCTTTGGAGGAAACGGTAGCAACAGAGCTCTCAGCTGATTTCCATTTGATTTCTGAGGAAGATATTTTTTTGCCTGAGGCGTTGTTCAGTACCTGTGTAAAAGATTTTCCCACAGTAAGAGTTTTGCTAGATTCTTTAAATGAGGCATCTTTTATAACAACGGTAAAATTATACTTTTTATTCTTGTATGTAGCGGTTATTTTAACCGTGCCTTTTTTTACGGCTGTGACAACACCTTTTTTGCTTATTTTAGCAATTTTTTTGTTTGCACTTTTCCATACAACTTTTGATGCGGAAATGGTTTTATCTTTTTTATCAATAAGCTTCTGGGTATAGGTTTCTCCCGTTGTAAGGGTTATTTTTGATTTTTTGAAATGGATTTTCCCTGATGCTGCCTGAGCAGAAAGGGATAAGGGTGCATAAGGTGAAGCTGATTTCATTGAGGTTGAAGGGAAGATTCCCGAAATAAAAAGTACAGCAATGAAAACAACCGAAAGTCTTAAAAGCTTGTTTTTCATTTTTAATTCTCCTTTTATGTGATTATATATTAAGTATATATCAGTTTAGTGGGTTAGTCAAGTGTTTGCACTTATATAAGTAAGTGCAAAAATAAGGTGTATATATATTTGCAAATATGTAATAAAATAAATAAGAGGTGAGTGACAATGTTTGAGGTTAAAAAAGAAGAACACGTGAATAAAACATTCCGTATGCCTGTAGACTTGGTGAAAAAGCTTGAAGAATTGGCACAGAAAGAAAAAGTGTCACTCAACAATCTTGTTATTCAGTGTTGCAGATATTCGCTTGACAATATGAAAGATAAAAAATAAAAGCCGTACCTTTTGAATGGGTACGGCTCATTTTTTTTACACACCGAAATACTTTATAAGTCTCTCATACTCCTCATCACTTACAGAGCATATGCTTCCGTGTCTCGGTCCGAAATCCATTGAATAATCATCTGCGCTTACGGGAAGATAGGAAACAAAATCCTCTGTCTGCTGCATAAAGAATCTGCCCTTACTGTATTCGTCCATAACCATTACCCAGGTATCTGTGCCGTTGATGGGGTACATCTCACTGCCCTCGACACCGCTCGGCGCTACGGATACAATTACAGGCTCGTCGGTGTAGGGACCTTCGGGTCTGTCTGAAACCACATAGGCGATTGCCTGCTTTTCCTCGTGCTTGAAATAGAGATAATATTTTTTGTTTTCCTTATTATATATAATATCTCCGTCAATTGTCTGAACATCACGGCAGTACATCTTCTGAGGAGTTGTAATTATTTTGAAATCATCGGTAAAGGCATAGTACATACCTGCTGTGTTATGCTCTTTGGTGGAATGTGCCCAGTAGAGCATATAGGTCTTTTTCTCCTCGTGCCATATTGCCTGAGGCGCCCATGCTCTTGTTGTGTTTGTGAATTCTCCGCCGAGAGACTGTATGTCGATAATTGTCTCGTCTGTCCAGCTTATAAGGTCACGGGATTTCCACGTTACAAGCGCGTGATTTGATTCCCAGCCCTCTTCACATTTCATATCGGTGCCGACTATGTAATAACAGCCGTCACATCCCTTTAAAATATAGGGGTCACGGACACATTTCTTGCCCTTATGCTGTGTGATGACAGCTTCATTATTGTTGAGGGGTCTGAAATTATAGCCGTCCTCACTTACGGCAAAGTGAATTCTTTCCTCACTCTCACCGTTGCCTGTGAAATATACAAATAAATATCTGCCGTAAAGGCTTTTTGCAGGTTTTGCGTAATTCATAGCTTCTCCTTATTTCTTACCTTTGATTTTCTCCCAGTATTCCTTTGCTGCCTGCTCGTTTTTGTTGTTGCCGAAAACGTAATACTTTTTCTTCTTTATTCTGTCGGGCAGATACTGCTGAGGTACATAATTTCCGGGATAATCGTGGGGGTAGAGATAAAACTGGCCTTTATTCTGATTATCCTCACCGTCGAAATGCTTATTCTGAAGCTGACGGGGTACAGGTCCCGAATTACCTCTTCTTATATCTGCAATAGCCTCGTCAAGGGCAATGTGTGCCGAGTTGGATTTAGGTGAGTTGCAGACAAGAACAACGGCATCTCCTAAGGGGATTCTTGCTTCGGGCATACCTACCATAAGCGCCATATCAACGGCTGCCTTGACAATAGGAATAATCATCGGATAGGCAAGTCCTACATCCTCGGCGGCACAGACCATAAGTCTGCGTATTGCTGAGGGCATATCACCGGCTTCAAGAAGTCTGCCGAGATAATGAAGGGCGGCATCGGGATCACTGCCTCTCATGCTTTTCTGAAAGGCGGAAAGTATATCGTAATGCTCGTCACCCTCACGGTCATATCTGAGGGAGCTTTTCTGTGTGAGCTCCTTTGCTTTTTCTATAGTGATAACCGTTCTGCCTTCTTCGTCGGGAAGGGTGCTCAGAACACAGAGCTCAGCTGAGTTCATAGCCTTTCTTACATCTCCGCCGCAGGAAAGGGCAATATAATTTATTACCTTGTCGTCGGCTATGATTTCCGTGTTCTTTTCTTCTCTGAGAATTTCAAAGGCTCTTCTGACGGCGGGAACGGTTTCCTCGGCAGTTACACTTTTGAATTCAAATACGGTGCATCGGCTGAGGATTGCTCCGTGAATATAGAAATAGGGATTTTCCGTTGTTGAAGCAATAAGTGTGATTTCTCCTCTTTCGATATAGTCAAGAAGAGTCTGCTGCTGTTTTTTATTGAAATACTGAATCTCGTCAAGATACAGAAGCACGCCTTCGGGGGCGGCAAGGGTATCAAGCTCAGCAACGATTGCCTTTATATCGGCTGTTGAGGCGGTAGTGCAGTTGAGCTTGTGAAATCTGCGGTTGGTCTTTTTTGCAATAATAGATGCAAGGGTGGTTTTGCCTATGCCTGAGGGGCCATAGAAAATAAGGTTGGGAACCTCTCCCGAATCAATAATGTTCCTTAGTGCTGCGCCTTTCTTCAAAAGGTGGCTCTGACCGACAATATCCTCAACGCTCCGGGGTCTTATTCTGTCTGCAAGGGGTGCCTTCACGGTTTCACCTTCTTTTTTAGTCATTTTTGTAATTTTACCATTAAAAATCTTAAAAGTAAATATATGTGATTTATTTTGTAAAAGGTAAAAATTTTAAGATGATAATTTTCCGTAAAAAGCCGACAATAATAGGGCTCTTCAATAGTATACTGACTAAAAATGCTGTGGTAGAAAAGATATTTAGTATATTTTTCACAAAAAGGCAGAAAAGGACTTTTATTTTGCAGAAATAGGTGGTATAATACATTAGTTAAATAGTGACTTTTAGTATCTTCTTGTAACGGAAGATAGTTCGTATATTGATTTTTGGCAAATTTCCTACAATAAAACGGAAGAGGAGATTCAGTTTTGGAAAAGCTTGTTATTCACGGCGGTAACAGACTGTCGGGTGAAGTTGAAATAGGCGGCGCTAAGAATGCTGCTGTTGCTATTATTCCCGCAACACTTCTTGCCCAGGACGTATGCCGTCTGGAAAATATACCTAATATAAGTGATGTATCCTGTATGGTAAGAATCTTAAGCCAGATGGGCGCACAGGTAAAATACATCAATAAGCATACAATTGAAATAAACACAAAAACCGTAAACTCCTATATTGTTCCCGATGAAATGACCAAGAAGCTCCGTGCTTCCTATTATCTTATCGGTGCACTTTTAGGCAGATACGGAAGAGCCAAGGTTGCTCTTCCCGGCGGTTGTAATTTCGGTGTAAGACCTATCGACCTTCATATCAAGGGCTTTGAGCTTTTAGGCGCAACGGCTGTTACTGAGGGCGGTATGATCAATGCAAGAGCCGATCATCTTTCCGGTGGTCTTGTATATATGGATAAGGTTTCTGTCGGTGCAACAATCAACGTAATGCTTGCTGCAGTAAAGGCAAGAGGTCTTACAATTATCGAAAACGCTGCTAAGGAGCCTCACATTGTTGACCTTGCAAACTTCCTTAACGCAATGGGTGCTGACGTAAGAGGCGCAGGTACAGACGTTATCAAAATTCACGGTGTTTCAAGCCTTCACGGCTGTAACTATTCTATTATTCCCGATCAGATTGAGGCAGGTACTTATATGGTGGCAGCTGCAGCTACTGCCGGTGATGTTCTTATAAAGAATGTTACTCCCAAGCATCTTGAATCAATTACCGCAAAGCTTGTTGAATGCGGTGTGAATGTTACGGAATATGACGATGCCGTAAGAGTTCAGTCGGACGGTGTGTTCAGAAAATGCAATCTCAAGACTATGCCTCACCCGGGCTTCCCCACGGATATGCAGCCTCAGATGGCAGTGCTTCTTGCCGTTGCTCAGGGTACAAGTATTGTTTCCGAGGGCGTTTGGGACAACCGCTTCAAGTATGTTGATCAGCTTATAAGAATGGGCGCTAATGTTCAGGTTGACGGCACAATTGCTGTTTTCCAGGGTGTAAGTGAACTGACAGGTGCTCCCGTCAAGGCTGACGACCTTCGCGCAGGTGCTGCAATGATTATTGCAGGTCTTATTGCAAGAGGTAAAACAGAAATCGAAAACATCATTTATATAGACAGAGGCTACGAGGATTTTGTTGAAAAGTTCAGAAATCTCGGAGCTGACATCTACCGTAAGGAGACCTACCGTCCCGATACACAGGACAGCGCAGGTTAAATAAGTAATAAAAAGAGTTTGTTTAACGCAAGCTCTTTTTTATGCCATAAAAGCAGTTTTACTGCAGAAAGGAAAGCTATGGCTAAATTCTGTTCTCTTTTTTCATCATCCTCAGGTAATGCTACATTTTTAGGTAACGGTGACAGAGGAATACTTATAGATGCAGGTGTAAGCGCAAAGAGAATCAAGGAAGCACTTATTGCAAGGGAGATTGATCCTCAGAAAATCGACGGCATTTTTGTCACCCATGAGCACAGTGACCATATCTGCGGAATAAGAATAATTGCTTCTACATATAATATTCCCGTCTATGCAACGGAGGGCACAATGAGTGCTCTTGAGGAAAACGGAGTAATAAGCGGAAAGTTTCCTTCCCGTATAATGTCCGCTGAGGGTGTGTGTGCAGGCGACCTTCTTGTAGAGAGCTTTTCTACTCCTCACGACAGCCGTGAAAGCTGCGGATATAAAATCACCTTTCCTCACGGACAGAGAGCTGTTGTTGCAACGGATATAGGAAAAATTACTCCTGCCGTTGAAGAAGCACTTACGGGTGCCGAGCTTGTAATGCTCGAATCCAATCACGATATAGCAATGCTTCAGAGCGGTCCTTATCCCTATTATCTTAAAAGAAGAATACTTTCCGATGTGGGGCATCTTTCCAATGAGGCATGTGCCGAAGAAGCAGTAAAGCTTATAAAAAAGGGCACATCGAGACTTTTCCTCGGACATCTGAGCACAGAGAATAATTTTCCTGATCTTGCTTATCAGACAACCCTTGCCGCACTCAAGGGTGCAGGCGCTACAGAGGGAACAGACTATATACTCAAGGTCAATGCCAAGGCAAACAGCGAAGGCATTGTAAGATTCTGAGGTGACATAATGCAGAATGTAACTTTAATCTGTATAGGAAAGCTTAAGGAACAGTATCTCCGTGATGCAGTGGCAGAGTATGTGAAAAGACTTTCTGTGCTTTGTAAGCTCAGTATAGTGGAGCTTCCCGCTGAAAAGCTTTCGGACAACCCTTCTCAGAAGGAGATTGAAAATGCTCTTGACAGTGAAGGAAAAAAGATACTTGAAAAAATTCCCAAGGGTGCATTTGTGTATACTATGTGCATTGAGGGAAAGCAGAAAACCAGTGAGGAATTAAGCCGTGAAATGGAAGACCTTGCAGTAAGAGGCTTCGGCAGTGTTGCTTTTATAATCGGCGGCTCCTTCGGACTGAGTGAAAAAGTAAAGGCAGTAAGTAATTTTCGTCTTTCTATGAGTAAAATGACCTTTCCTCATCAGGTGGCAAGGGTAATGCTTCTTGAACAGATTTACCGTGCCATGCAGATTTCTGCGGGAACAAAATATCACAAGTAAATATCTGCACCGATAAAGACAGGGTGCAGTTATTAAATAAAAAAGTTTTAAATTTAAAACGGAGGATTAACATGGAATTTTTTGGTTTTACACTTTTTGGCTCTCTTACAGGCGGAGCACTGATGGCAGTTGCCTTTGTGCTTTTCGTAGTCGGCCTTATATTCATTATCAAGGGCGGCGACTGGTTCGTTGATTCAGCTTCATGGTTTGCTGAGGCAACAGGTATCCCCAAGTTCGTTGTAGGTGCAACAGTTGTTTCTTTTGCAACAACTCTTCCTGAGCTTCTCGTATCCGTAAGAGCAGCTATGAACGGCTCTGCACAGCTTGCAATCGGTAACGCTGTAGGTTCAGTTACAGCAAACACAACACTTATTATGGGCGTTTCTCTTGTAGCAATGGCAGGCGTTATAAACAGAAAGAGCTTCTCACTTAAGGGCGGACTTCTTCTCGGCGCTGCAATCGGTCTTACACTTCTTTCACTGGGACTTCAGCTTCCCACCTGGTCAGCTTACATACTCTGGGCTATCTTCCTTGTGTTTATGATAAGCAACCTTGTTGAAGGCAAGAAGGCTTCTGCAAATGATGATATCGACTCTTACGAAAAGAAAGAGATTCCCTCAAAAATCCTCTTCTTTGTTCTCGGTACTGCAGGTATCGTGTTCGGTGCGGAAATGCTTGTTTCTTCCGGTAAGACAATTGCAAGCGGTATGGGTATCAGCGAGGCAATTATCGGCTTTACTGTTATTGCTCTCGGTACATCTCTTCCCGAGTTTGTTACAACAATCACAGCTATCCGTAAGAAGGAATCAGGTCTTTCTGTAGGTAATATTATCGGTGCAAATATTATTGACCTTACACTTATCCTTCCCCTTTGCGCAATCATTCAGGGCGAGCCTCTTCCCGTTGAAAGAATGAACATCAATTTTGACTTCCCCGTATGTATTGCAGCCTGTGCAATTGCAGTAGTTCCCACAATTATTGCAGGAAGATTCAGAAAGTGGCAGGGCGTTGCTCTTCTTGCTGTATATGCAGGTTATATGGTATGCCTTGTTCTCAACGAAACAGGCGTTCTTGCTCTGGCATAAAAATCAGATAAGGAAAAAAGCGGCATCAGAAGGTGTACTCTTCGGTGTCGCTTTTGTTTTTACCGTATAACAGTTTTTTGAAATTTTTATAAACACGGAATAAATTGTCGGAAAGTCCTTTACTTTTTATGAAGCAGAGTGTATAATCGAATTATTAAAAAATATTAAGATGTGCTTAAGATTTTTTGAAAAGGAAAAGGAGAAAATAAAAGATGAATAAATTTATTAAATATGTACCTAATATTCTTTCAGCCAGCAGAATTGTGATGGCGTCTTTCCTGTTTACCTATAACGACTTTTATTCACCCACATTTCTTGCCATTTACGTGTTCTGCGCAATGACAGATTTCCTTGACGGTACTATTGCAAGAAAATATCACTGTGAAAGCAAGCTCGGAGCTGCCCTTGACAGTATTGGTGACGGTATGACTTATCTGCCTCTTCTAAAGATTCTTGTTGTGCAGAAAATGGTTCCCGGCTGGATTGTTATATGGCTTATGGTTGACCTTGCTTTAGCTTTTGTCGGTGCTTTTATTGCTCTTGGCAGATTCAGAAAGTTCTTCATTCCTCATACATATGTAGGAAAGCTCCTCGGCGGTGTTATTTTCGTTCTTCCCGTTATGGTGCAGTTTGTGCCTGAAATGGTATGGTTTGTAGCTATCGCCATTACTGCAACGGTCAATGTAGCTGAGATTATTTATATTCAGTGTGTAAGCAAAGAGCCCGAAGATGTGCTTTCTGTATTCCATGTGAATAAACCTAAGGCTGAAAAAGAAGAGCCTGTTTCCGAATAATAAAACAGTTTACAGATGAGATGCTTCCCATGAGGCATCTCATTATTTTTTCGGTTTAATTTCCGTGGATAAAGAGGTGGGAAATTTCAGCTATTTTATAGACAACTCCGATTATTTGTGTTAAAATTAAATTTGATAAAAACCAGAAAGGAAAGATAAAAATGAAAAATCTTCAGAAATATCACGGTATTATCCCTGCTTTTTATGCTTGCTATAATGATGACGGATCTGTAAGCGTAGAAAGAACAAAAAAGCTTACTCAGTATCTTATTGATAAAGGCGTAAAAGGTCTTTACTGCTGCGGCTCATCAGGTGAGTGCATTTATCAGAGCAAGGAAGAAAGAAAGCTTATCCTTGAAAGCGTAATGGAGGTTGCAAAGGGCAAGATCACAATCATCGCTCACGTTGCCTGCAACAATACAGCAGATTCAATGGAGCTTGCCGCACACGCTGAAAGTGTAGGCGCTGACGCAATTGCTGCAATTCCTCCCATATATTTCAGACTTCCCGAAAACGCAATTGCAAAGTACTGGAACGATATTTCTTCTGCTGCACCCAATACGGATTTCGTAATCTATAACATTCCTCAGCTTGCAGGTGTTTCTCTTACAATGAGCCTTCTTAAGGAGATGAGAAAGAATCCCCGTGTTGTCGGTGTAAAGAACTCCTCAATGCCCACTCAGGACATTCAGATGTTCAAGAATGAAGGCAAGGACGATATGGTTATTTTCAACGGTCCCGACGAGCAGTTTGTTGCAGGACGTGTTATCGGTGCAGAGGGCGGTATCGGCGGTACATACTGTGTAATGCCCGAGCTTTTCCTTAAGCTTGACGAATATGTGAACAACTGTGAGATGAAGAAGGCTACTGCTCTTCAGCACAGAATCAATGAGATTATCTATGCTATGTGTGACTGCGGCTGCAGTATGTATGCTGCTGCAAAATATGTTCTTTCCCTTCAGGGTGTTGAATGCGGTAGCGTAAGAGCCCCCTTTATGCCTCTCAAAGAAGAAAACAAGCATCTTGCAGAAAATGTAAAGAATATGATTGATAAGGCAAAAGCCGATTTTTTAGGGTGACGTTATGATTAAAACATATTTAGCTGAATGTCAGAAATGGATAAAAGAAGAGCTTGAAACCACCGTTGCCTTCTGGCTTAAGAACGGTATGGACAAGGAGCACGGCGGTGTATATACCTGCCTTGACAGAGAGGGTAAAATCTTCTCAACGGATAAAAGCGTATGGATGCAGGGTCGCTGCGGCTGGATATTTGCTTATCTGTGCCACGCTTACGGAGTTAAGGAGGAGTGGCTTGAAGCATCAAAGTCCTGCCTTGACTTTATGGAAAAGTACTGCATCAATCCCGAAGCTGACGGAAGAATGTATTTCACCGTAACAGCTGACGGTAAGCCCTTAAGACAGAGAAGATACTGCTTCTCTGAAGCCTTCTACTGTATTGCCAATGCCGAATATTACGGTGTGACAGGTGAGAAGGAATATCTTGAAAGAGCTAAGAAGGCATATAATATTATATATAAGCTCAACCACGGTGAAAAGGACCCTGCAGGTATGGGACCCAAGACCATTCCCGAAACAAGAACAGGCAGAGCCCTTGCTGACCCGATGATTTTCCTTAATACTACTGCTGTTATGCGCAGAGTGGATAAGGAAAACGAAGAGCTTTACAACAAGTACAGCGCTGAGTGTGTTCATGATATTATTACCTATCATCATAAGCCTGAGCTTAAGTGCACACTTGAAAGTGTCGGTATGAACGGTGAATTTATGTCTGAGTTCACAGCGGGCAGAGTTGTAAATCCCGGTCACGATATCGAATGCAGCTGGTTCCTTATGGAGGAAGCAAACTATTCCGGCAACAAGGAAACTCACGAAAAGGCACAGGAAATTTTCCGCTTTGCCTTTGACGGAGGATGGGATACAGAGTACGGCGGTCTTCTTTATTTCAAGGACTGTCTCGGCAATCCTCCCGAAGCTTATGAGCACGATATGAAATTATGGTGGCCTCATAACGAAATCGTTATTGCTTCACTTATGGCTTACCGTGATACAAAGGACGAATATTTCTTTGACTGCTTCAGAAAAACCTTCGACTACTGTATAGAGTATTTCTCCGACAGAAAGTACGGTGAATGGTACGGCTATCTCCGCAGAGACGGCAAGCCTACAGAGCCTGCCTGTAAGGGAAGCACCTTCAAGGGCCCCTTCCATTTACCGAGAATGCTTATTATGGCTGATAAACTGATTTCTGAAATCATAGAATAAACCGAGGTGATTCTATGAAAAAAATCAATATAAAAGAACTTCCCGGAAATGTGGTATCTCTCTTTGATGACAAGTGGTGTCTTATCACTGCCGGTACAAAGGAAAGCTACAATACTATGACTGCATCCTGGGGTGCTATGGGTGAGCTGTGGAATAAGGATGTCTGCTTCTGCTTCATTCGTCCTCAGAGATATACCTATGAATTCACAGAAAAGAACGACCTTTTTACTCTGAGCTTTTTCGGTGAGGAGTACAGAGACGCACTTACCTTCTGCGGCAGAAAAAGTGGCAGAGACTGTGACAAGGCAAAGGAAACGGGTCTTACACCCACAGAGGTTGACGGCTCCGTATCTTTTGAGGAAAGTGAAATCGTAATCGTTCTTAAAAAGGTAGCTGTTCAGGATATAAATCCCGAGGGCTTTATTGACGGAACAATTGACGGAAAATGCTATCCTATGAAAGACTACCACCGTATGTATATCGGTGAGGTAGTAAGCTGCTATGTGAAATAATTAATTCAAAATACAGAAAAGAAAAAGGAGAAAAGAAATGAAAAAGATACTTCCTCTTAACAGCGAATGGATCTTCTGTAAGGAAGGCGTTAAGGAAACCGTTAATCTTCCTCATACCTGGAACGGCATTGACGGTCAGGGCGGCACAGACGGTTCATACTACAGAGGTGCCTGCACCTATACAAAGATTTTACCTAAATATGAGGGTAAGACCTACATCGAATGTAAGGGCGCAAACAGTGTCTGCACCGTAAAGGTCAACGGCAAGGTTGCAGGTGTACACGAAGGCGGTTATTCAACCTTCCGTTTTGAAATCGGCCATCTTCTTACCTCACCGAAGAACTTCCTTGAGCTTATTGTTGATAACGGTGAAAACAAGAAGGTTTATCCGTCCTTTGCTGACTTTACATTCTACGGCGGTCTTTACAGAGAGGTAAACCTTATCACAGATATCCCCGAAACACATTTCTCTCTTGACGATTTCGGCAGCAAGGGTATCTATGTTACACCGAAGACAGACGGTTCAGTTAAGGTTAAGGCTGTTATTTCAAATTACAAGAAGGACGTAAAGGTTCTTTATGAGGTTATTGACAAGGAAGGCAAGGTTGTTGCTTCTGCAGGTGACAGAGAAAAGCTTAAGGTTGAAGCTCCTGTACTCTGGAACGGTCTTAAGAATCCTTACCTTTATACTCTCAGAGCTATTCTTACTAAGAACGGTGATATCATTGACAAGACCGAGGTGCGTTTCGGCTTCAGAGATATTAAGTTCGACAGCCAGGAGGGCTGCTACCTCAACGGCGAATACATCAAGCTCAAGGGTGTTTCCCGTCATCAGGACAGAGAGGTTATCGGTAATGCTCTTACAATTGAAGAGCATAAGGAAGACCTTGCACTTATCAAGGATATGGGTGCCAACTCTCTCAGACTTGCTCACTATCAGCAGGCAGAAGAATTTTATGATCTCTGTGACGAAATGGGCTTCCTTGTATGGGCAGAGATTCCCGTAATCTCCCGTTATTCAAAGACAGCTCAGGAAAATGCTCTCAGTCAGCTTGAAGAGCTTATCAAGCAGAATATGCACCACGCATCAATTTTCTGCTGGGGCGTTCAGAATGAAATCACAATTACAAGTGAAAATGAAACTCTTGTAGAGGGTATCAGAGAGCTCAATGCTTATGCAAAGCTTCTTGATCCTTCAAGAGCTACTACTCAGGCACAGTTCACAATGGCTTCCAACAAGTCTGAGCTTAACGGAATTACAGATATTCTTGCATACAACCATTATTTCGGTTGGTATATGAAGACCTGTGACGGTCTTGATCAGTGGCTTGAAAAGTTCCACGAAGAAAACCCGGATCTCAAGCTCGGTATTTCTGAATACGGTGCAGAGGGTGTTCTCGGCTACTTCAATGACGATCCTGTTCAGGGTGACTATTCTGAAGGCTATCAGGCAGTTTACCATGAGCATTATATAAAGAGCATCAACGCAAACAAGTGGATCTGGGGTTCATACGTATGGAATATGTTTGATTTCGGCTCTGCAATCAGAAACGAAGGCGGCGTCAAGGGCAGAAACAACAAGGGTCTTGTTACCTTTGACAGAAAGACCAAGAAGGATTCCTTCTGGCTTTACAAGGCATTCTGGTCCGACGATAAGTTCGTTCATCTCGTAGGTGACAGATATCCTCTTCGTAAAATCGGTCAGCAGACCTTCAAGGTTTATTCCAACTGTGACAAGGTACAGCTCAAGGTCAACAACAAGCAGAAGACGGTTACTGCTGAAGGTATTTTCGTATTTGAAGATATGGAAATCAAGGAAGGCGAAAACAAGATTGTTGTTACAGCAGGTGATATCAAGGAAACCTTTGTTGTTACAGGTGTAGAAGAATATCCCCGTGAATACGCTCTTCCCGACGGTGCAAAGTCAATGGTACGTAACTGGTTTATCGACAAGGACAGCACAAAGAAGGATGACTGCTATTCTCTTGACGATACAATCGGTGACCTTCTCAAGAGTGAGGATATTATGGGTATGGTCGGCGGTGTTGCAGGCAAGCTTCTCAAGAGCCCCATTATGCTTGCAGTAAAGCCCTTTACTCTCAGACAGCTTCTCAACCTTCCTATTGTAAATATCGACGAAGAAATGATTGCAATGGCTGAGGACTATCTCGGAACGATTCAGAAGAAATAATATATACTATTATATATAAGAAAAGACAGACTTTTGTTTAAGGCAGGAGTCTGTCTTTGTTATTTGCTTTGATTTTTTTGCGTTTTTACTCAAAGCACATTTAAGTTGTATTGACAAAATTATATGGAGTTGGTAAAATTAAAGAGCGCAATCAGGTATATTTAAAAGGAGGAAAATATAATGAAAAAAGCAAAAAAGATATTACTGCTTGTGGCGGTAACAGCTGTGCTTATGCTCGGATTTGTTTTCGGAGTAAGTGCAGAGACATCCGGAGATTTTGATTATTATCAGGCAGATGACGGTAATGTATATATTACAGGTTATCACGGCAGTTCAGAAGAGCTTATAATACCGTCTTCTCTTGACGGTAAAAAGGTTATAGGAATTGCGAGCTATGCATTCAGCAGTCACTATTCCATAAAAAGCGTTGAAATTCCGGATAGTGTAGAGCATATCGGATACAGGGCTTTTGAGTTTTCCAACTATATTGAAACTGTAAAAATAGGTTCAGGTGTATCAGTAATTGAAGAAACTGCCTTCGGATATTGTTATTCTCTGAAAAAAATTATTGTTGATAAAGATAATAAATATTTTTCCTCAAGCAGTGACGGTGTCCTCTTTGACAAAAACAAAACTAAATTGGTGCAGTATAATATTAGCTCAGACAGAACAACCTATACCGTTCCGTCTACTGTAACCTCAATAGAGAAATACGCTTTTATGGATGCTGATAATCTCGAGACTATAACGGTTCCGGAAAGTGTTGACAATATTGGTGAGTATGCGTTTTTCCATTGCAGAGTTCTTAAAAAAATAACTATAAAGGGCAAGATTAATGCTATTGAACAAGGAACATTTTGCGAGTGCAAAGAGCTTGAAACAGTTGATATTGCAGGTTTTTCATCTTATGTCGGAGAATCGGCATTCAATAGCTGCAGCAGTCTGAAAAGCTTTATTATTCCTGATGGCATCACTGAAATAAGAGATTCTGCATTCGTCAGTTGTACAAGTCTTTCGGATATAACAATTCCGAAAACTGTTACATATCTTGGTTATCAAGCGTTTAATAATACAGCGCTTACCTCTGCTGAAATTCCGGAAAGTGTAACATTTATCGGAACTGCAGCTTTCGGCAATACAAAGATTTCTTATGCTTTTATTCCAAAGAATGTATCATATATGGACAGCGGAGCATTTGATGGATGTACGCAGCTCGAAAAGGTAGATGTTTCAGCAGATAATGAGACTTATATGAGCCGCGACGGTATTGTTTTCAGCAAGGATATGACCGCACTGATTTTATCCCCTCAGAACTGCAAGATAACTGCTTACAGTATACCTGAAGGAGTAGAGACTGCTACGGGTCTGTCTCTTAATAATGTGGTTTCATTGACAATTCCTTCGAGTCTTACACAATTGGAGCTTTATGCCGGCAGCCTCAAAGAAATTAAGGTTCATTCCGATAATTCTTCATTTTGTGTTGTTGATAATGTTCTTTTCAGTAAGGATAAAACAGAATTAATAAAATATCCTTCTGCAGATACAAGAACAGAATATACTGTTCCAAAGGGGACAATAACAATATGCAGTAATTCGTTTAATAATGCGGATAATTTGGAAGGCATCGTTGTATCAGATGGAGTTACAACTATTGAAAGTGCATTTTATTTCTGCGATAACTTAAAAAATATTATTATTCCGGTGAGTGTAACAACGATTAACGGTATGAATTTCCTGGATACAAATTATAGACAGAGTATCGAAAATATATACTACAAGGGCACTCAGGAACAGTGGAATACTATAGAAAAAAAGAATTGTTATGGTACTGCGTTCCCGTATGCAACTATGCATTACGATTATGCTTATGATGGATTCCACAGCCACACCTACAAATCCACCACAACCAAAGCAACTCTTGAAAAGAACGGTAAGATAGTAAAGAAATGTACGGAATGCGGAGAGGTTTCAAAGACAACCAAGATCTACTCACCCAAGACAATCAAGTTATCTGAAACTAAATATTCCTATGACGGCAAAGCTAAAAAACCGTCTGTAACAGTAAAAGACAGTAAGGGCAAAAAGCTTAAGAAGGATACAGATTACACAGTTAAG
>JAZRQQ010000058.1:0-31043 GCA_045649935.1 Acutalibacteraceae bacterium
TTGAATGTCCTCCTTTTGATTTGTTTGATGCAGTTGGTAGCCGCATCTTTATTATATCAAAAGGAGTTTTCTTTTCATTCGCAACGCTAAAGCTTTTTTCATTCCCCCAGCACAGCTGGGGGTTGTCTTTTACAAAACAAACTGCCGCTTCTTTTATTTTCAGAAGCGGCAGATTTTATTTATTTATCAGCTTTGAGACTGCCCTCAGCATCAACAATCATAAACTGAGGATATCTTTCATTGCTTTTAACAGTAAGCTGTTCATCAGAAAGAAGAAGCCATAATGCAAATTCACTGAACTCACTGTCTGTTGCTGTAGGAACATGAGCACAGTCCTTTATAAACCACGTAATATCTCTGTAAAGTGCAGTAGTTGCATCAACGGTTTTATCCGGAGAAAGATATAAGGGATCTGCAGAAGCAATCTGCTCGTCAGATAAGCATTTACCGATTTCAGAGGTAGTTGCAAAATTTGATGTAAGATATGTTTCAAGGACCTTATCACCCTGCTGATTTGCCTTTTCATATACGGGTGAAAGTGCTGAGCCGTAGCCTGAGGTAAATGTAACCTTCACTCCGTTATCAATAGCAGAATCAATTATCTCCTCCGTTGAGAACAGAAATTCTCTTGTATCGGCAAGCTTTTCCATAAGAACAGGATAGTCAGCCTCATGTCCGCCGAAAAGAGTTTCAACACCGCTATCGAAAACATCATCGGGACAAAGAGCCCAGAAGCCCATAAATGTACCGAAGCCGTCACGGAGAGCTTCACTGTAAAACACCTCTTTATTTGATTCGACAAATCTGTTTATAAGTCCTGCTGTTAAATTGAAAACGCCTACAGCCTTACATATTCTCAGAAACATATCTGTAAGAATACCTTCAGATGCTGAATCACAGACACGCTCATATATAACATCGGCATCAAAATATATGTTACCGTTAAGAGGATCACCGCAGGAATATGCACCGTTATGGGCAGATGAAATATAAGTAAGATTATTGATTTTTTCGTTTCCGTGATAATACATATATGCAGTTGTTACTGCGCCGCCCATACTTGCAGCAGCTATATTAACCTTATTCTTACCCGTTTCCTTCAGTGCTGTATTGATAAATGCGTTAAGATCGCCTGCAAGCTCTCTTGCACTCCTTCTCCAATCATAGGTGAAATAATAAACGTTTTCATAACCGACCTTTTTGACAGCAGTTTTTACAAGGCCTTCTTCCCCTACGTCACCGAGTGCAGATAATTTTTCAACATTTTCAGCCATTGAGCCGTCGAATTTATTGTAGTAAAGAGTATTTATGCTGTTGCCGTCTCTGTCATTGGCTATAGAGGAAAAAATCTTCTGAACAAGCACGAGAGCATTTTTGTTCAGTGCATCCTCTTCCTTAAGGACGAATCTGTCATTCATATACCCTCTGATAAAATCAAAAATATCACGTACTGAAACCTTGATTGCCTTGGTACCGTCTTCGTTATAAAGACCGTTAAAATCAATACCTCTTACAATTACAACGGGATATCCCTTATAATCTGCTTCTTCAGTCTCTGCAGCAAAAGAAGGTAAAGCAAAGCTGAATATCATAACAAAGCAGAGTAAAATGCTGATTGTTTTTTTCATAAATCCACATCCTTTTCAAATTTGCACATAACTATTTTAACACATTATCAAAAAAAGTAAAGTGTCAATAATTCTTTTCAATATAACTCAGAAAATCAGCTACTGCTCCCTCATTACAGTGGCAGGCATGAAATTCACATACCTTATGAAGCTCTTCAGGTGCTTGCTTACAGCAGGCAGGATGACTTACTGTTTTAAGCATATCAAGGTCATTGTAAAAGTCACCGATAGCACAGGTATTTTCCTTTGGTATACCGAGAATTTCGGCAAGAGCAAGAACTGCATTGCCTTTATGCGTTGTTTTATTAAGAAGGTCAAAGGAAGCTCTGCCCGTATCAATATACGCAAGATCGTCACCTGATAAAGAAATAACATATTCCTTTATTTTTTTCTTAAGCCAGGGATAACAGAAAAAAATCACCTTGCCCCATTTACCTTTCGGCACCTGATCAATTGAACTGCATCTGATATGCTCCAGTGAGTCAAGAGCCATCATGCAGGGAGACATTATCCTCGGTCTTACAAGATATATCATATCATCGGTAAGTACACCGATTTCAAGAAGAGGAAACCTTTCCATTGCCTTTTTTATTACATTCTCTGCAGAAGAAGGAATAGAATTAAACCAAAGCATTTCTTCCTTCGAAAAATCGTAAATCCCTGCACCGTTCATTACAATAGCCGGCGTCCTAAGAGAAGGAAGCTTCATATAATGCGGCTTAAGAGATTGCACATTTCTCGCTGAAGCAAGAGTAAAATTACCACCGAGGGTATGTACAAAACGGTCAACGGCTGCGGTATTGACCTTTGGTGTTCTTCTGAGCTTATTATTCAGAGTGCCATCAATATCAGATACAACGAGCCACGAAGAATATTTCTTTTCTTCCATAGTTTTCACCTTAATAGTTATAAATAATATTATCCTTATACTTTTCGGCTAACTCATAAAGCTCGTCTCTTGTAACATACGCTGTTGTACAACCTACTGCAGTAACACATTTACCGCCGGTGATATTACCGAAAAGAACACATCTTTCAATAGGCTCACCCGTCATAATACCGAACATAAAGCCTGCAAAGAAAGCATCACCTGCACCTGTAGAGTCAACATGAACGAATTCATCAATACTTTTTACATAAGTATAGCTCTTTTTATCATAGATAAGACAGCCATCCTTATCAAGCTTCACAATTGCAATGTCAAGATATCTGCCGAGAACTTCAGCAGCCTTCTTCGGATCACTTTCGCCGGTAATAATTGTTGCTTCTTTTCTGTTAGGAAGATAATAATCAGCAACATAAAGCTTTTCTTCAAAGAATTCAAGGCTCATGCCCTCAATAAATCCCGTATCAAGAATTACAGTAGTTCCCTCTTCCTTGAGCTTTCTGTAAACATCTGTATAGCTTTCGTGCATAGCAACAGCCTTTGCACCCTTAAGTGCAGAGTATATCTCTTCAGCCCTTGCTGAATCCTCCGTATTTCCGTAGGACCAGAAGGTACGGTCGCTTTTGGTAATTGCTGCAGCAGTTATATTGACTGCAACCTTATTGCCGTGGAATACATTTACAGGCTCAACACCTGCTTTTCTGAATTCTCTGAGGGCAAAATCAGAGAACATATCGTCTGAAAGCTCAGTAACAGTCTTACACTCAATACCAAGTCTTCCTAAGGTTATCATTGTACCGGGCACACCGCCGCCTATACAAAGAGAAAATTTATCGGTAAAAATCTCCTCTCCCTCTTCGGGAAGTCTGGGCATACCTTCAAAAAGTAAATCTACATTAGTTTTTCCGTATCCTGCTGCAAAGCTCATAATCTTTTTCTCCTGAATGTTTTTTTACATTTTATAACATTTGCTTCCCTGTTGTCAACATCATTACTGCTCTCTTATAAGCTGCTGCTTTATTTTTTCTATAATACGTTTTTCAAGTCTTGATATGTAGCTTTGAGAAATACCCAGTATATCTGCTACCTCTTTCTGAGTATATTCCTTGGAGCCGAAAAGACCGAAGCGCATAACAACTATCTTTTTCTCCCTTTCTTCAAGCCTTGACACAAGCTTCAGAAGCTGATTTTTCTCATCCTCCATTTCTATATTACGGTTTACAACATCATTGTCACTACCCAGAACATCAGAAAGCAGAAGCTCATTCCCGTCCCAATCCACATTCAGCGGCTCATCAATAGACATTTCATTTTTTAAATTTGCTGTTTTTCTCAGATACATAAGTATCTCGTTTTCAATACACCTTGAAGCATATGTTGCAAGCTTGATTTTTTTGCCCGGACAAAAAGTATTTACCGCCTTAATAAGACCTATTGTACCGATTGATACAAGGTCTTCAATATTGATCCCCGTGTTTTCAAATTTTCTTGCTATATACACAACAAGCCTCAGATTATGAGTAATAAGCAGCTCACGGTTTTTATAATTTCTTAAAGCTATTTCTCCGAGTATTTCGTCCTCTCTTTCTTTTGTAAGGGGCGCAGGCAGATTTTCAGAGCCGTTCACATAATATACCTCTTCATTTTCAAGGGACAAGAATGTGCTGAGCCTTGCTTTTACAGAAGAAATAAAATTCTTAAGGTTGTAAAACATAATCTTCACCTTTTTCATAAATATTATTTTCAAAAATTGACGAATATAAAAGTGCACCGAATTCTCCGCCGTGAATTTTTTCCTTACAGACAGCCAGTACAGCTTTCGGAACGGTCACATTCTTTTTATAGTCTCTTATATTTATGCTGTCAGCTCTTAAAGAAGGCAAAAGCCTTGTACCACCAACAGATTTCACGGGAATAAGTTTCATCTTCAATTCAGACGGCACTGAGCTGAAATCACTGAAGATGCTTTCCGGAAGCAGATTTTTCAGTGTATCAAAGGAAACGATTATAACACCGTCTCCGCTGAAGGGGTCCGTAAGTGAATTTCCCGTATCATATAAGGCACGGCAGGAATAAAGCTTTTCGTTTATTATAAATTCAAGAGTATATACCGAATTTTCGGGAGCCTTATTTTTAGTAAACATACCTATAACCCTCAATACACCGTAGGTGGCAACAGTCAGAAGAACAAGTGTCAGCGTATCAATATTGAAATAAACAACACCGCTGTTAAAATACATATTATCGGGTGCAAGCAGATACCACAGCATAAACATTACACCGGCAAAAAGAAAGTTTACACCAAGAAAGGAAAATAAAAATTTCAGAAACAATCTTTTACTTTTAAAGCCGAAGGCAAGATAAACCATAATTACCAAAGCGAAAATACGTGTCACTGCAATAAAGCTATCATTTATTTCAGGTACTACAATTATAAGAGAATAAGCACCTCCGAAAAGAGCCGATAAGAGAAGTCTTAATCTGTCTGCAGTATATTTTTTCCAAAGACAAGTCAGGAGCAAAAGCCCGTAATTTATGTAAATATTTATTATTACAAGAACATCAACATAGATTATCCGTCCCATAACATCACCCTTTTTTATTATATGGAACAGTGTATAATTATTATGTCGATTAAAGTTATAAAGAAAAAAACTCCGCCCGTCAGGCTTCACTTAACAAGTGTCACCGTCAGGCGGAGTAAGTTTTCAATTATTATTCACCCTGAGCAAGCTCTCTCTTTTTTCTGTTCTCAGTTACAGTTGCAGTAATACCGTCCATAAATTCACCGTGAAGCTTAAACTTCTTTGTAAATATAATAAGTGAAATTACGAAGAGAACAGCAGGAATCACTGAAAGCATAAGTGTAATGGCAAGCTTTGCGCTTTCGGGGTTTTTGCTGTGAAGATTACCGTCGTATTTTGAAATACCGAGAGAAGCAAAGAGAATAACTGTCTGGAATGTATATGCCATTTTCTGAAGGAAGCCCTTCATTGAGAATGTTATTGATTCAGCTCTGAAGCCAAGCTTAACCTCACCGTAGTCAACAACGTCTGCAAGGAAGATAGTCTGTGCAATAAACATTGAAGCCATACCGACAGCACATACAAAGTAGGAAATATTCATAAGCATAAATACGCCTGTAAATGCACCTACAGAGATACCTGCATAACCGAGAGCAGCAAGAATGAGAGATGTCTGATAAGCTCTGCGCTTGGACATATATTTCGTAAGAAGAGGAAGAAGTAAGAGGCCTATAACAGAGCCTGCACCCTGGAAAAGAGAGAAGGTGGACTGCTTATTGGGATCACCTACAACAACGTCGAAATAATATGTTGCTACACCTGAGGTAAGATACCAGCCTGCATTGGAAATCATTGCAAAGAGCATAAATACAAGAAGCTGATCATTGGATTTAATAACATTAAGTGCGCCCTTGAAGGAGAATTTCTCAGCTGCCTTCGTTGTTTGTGTTTCCTTAGTAGCTGCAACAGAAGTGCCTGAGAAGAAAACAAGTGCAACAGCACATATTGCTGCACATATAACATAGCTTCGTGCGTCATGAACCTTAACGGAATTACCTGCTTCGTCAAGAGATGTTGTAACACTAACAGCAGTCATAACAAGAGGTGCACCGATTGATACAATACCCTGACCGAGACCTGAGAAGGTTCTTGCAATTGTTGAAACAAGATTTCTTTCCTTGGGGTCACTTGTAAAAGAAGGCACCATTGACCAATAAGGAATATCAGCCATTGTATTGGTCATACCCCATGCAACGTAAGCAATTGCAACATATACGCAAAGAGCAACACCCGTAAGCTTGAAGGGATTGCTGAAAAGTAATACAAGTACAATCGCATTAAGGAATGAACCTCTTAAAATCCAGGGTCTGTATTTACCCATTTTTGAATAACTGTTATCAACGATTGTACCCATCATAGGATCATTAATGCCGTCCCATATTCTTGCTAAAGGTGTAAGAATAAGAAGGAATGATGCACTCAGACCGAGCACGTCGGTAAGATACTTTGCAAGGAATGAATAGAACATACCGTAGCTAAGGTCAAGACCTACAGCACCTATACCGTAACCGATTTTACTTTTTATGTATTTAATGGTATTCATATTGATCTCCTTTCAGATTTCCATCCATTTTATAATACATAAGCTGACAGAATAAATCAAGTGGTTTCACCGTTTATTCCGTCAACATATCTTTCAAATTCTTCTTTTGTAATAATTTCAAGTGTATGCTTTTCATTTTCACTGCACACGGAAATTTCATAGTTTCCGTAGCTGAAGCAGGAAAAGCAATAACCGTAAGCCAAAAAGCTGTCATCGGAAATATAATCGGAAAAATCATAGCTTCCGAGTCTGCCGCTGAGCCCCGTTGCTTCTTTTTTCAGTATGCTTTCCTTAATAGCCCAGAGCCTGATGAAGGTACGGCTCTGATTTTCAGCTTTCTGAAGAAGTGATATTTCCCTTTCACAGAAAAAACGTTCTGCTACTCTCGGTCTGTATTCCTTCAGAATCTGAACGTCACACCCGATTTCCTTTTCACTCAATGAACACATAACCAAAGATCCGCTGTGACTTATATTAAAGAAAATATCACTGTTTTTAAGATAGGGCTTACCCTTTTCACCATACTGCAGACTATAGGAATCAAGTCCACAGTCTTTTTTCAGCATATAGCCGAGCAGCACCCTTCCGGAAACAGAAGCATTTTTACTCCGTGCATTTTCACCGGGATCGCATATTTTCTTTTCTGCTGATTGAATTTTTTTAAAAAATTCTTCGTCAAAGTCTTTTATATCAAGAAGACAGGTCAATTTATCCTCTCCCCTTCTTAATCAGAATCAAAGCTGCTGTCTGTACTCTTCGGGCACGTGAAATGAAGGCATAAACAGAAGGCTGATAAGATAAAGCCAGAGTCCGCCGCCCACAAAAAGTAAAAGAACAGCAAAAATAAGTCTTACAACAGTAGGATCAAAGCCGAAGAAATCAGCATATCCTCCGCATACACCGGCGACCTTCTTATCGTAGCTCTTTGTGAGAATCTTTCCGGTATTCGTTTCAACATATTCAATGGGAGGCTGAGGGAAAACAAGAGCAAGAAGAAAATAAACAATAACTAAAGGAAAAATCACTGTGAACATACATAAAGTTACAAAGCATATCCTGATAAGAGTAGGATCGACATTAAGATAATTACCGATACCCGCACAAACTCCACAGATTTTTTTATTTCTGCCTAAGTAAAGCTTCTTCATAAATTCAACCTCCTGATTTATTTTATATGTTGTTCTGCTTTTTTGTTACAGCAAGAGTGTTCTTCATCAGCACAGCAATCGTCATAGGTCCGCATCCGCCGGGAACAGGTGTGATATATGAACACTTTTCTTTTACATTTTCAAAATCCACATCACCGCAAAGCTTACCGTTTTCGTCTCTGTTGATACCTACATCGACAACAACAGCACCCTCTTTGACCATATCAGCAGTGATGAACTTCTGTCTGCCTACAGCGGCAACAAGAATATCTGCATTTTTTGTAAAAGAGGCAAGATCCTTTGTTCTTGAGTGACAGATTGTAACTGTTGCATTTCTTTCAAGAAGAAGAGCAGCCATCGGTTTGCCGACAATATTACTTCTTCCCACGATAACACAATTTTTACCCTCAGGAGAAATACCGTAATAATCAAGAAGCTCAATAGCGCCTTTTGGGGTACAGGAAGCAACATCATAGTCACCTACCCACATTTTACCTACATTGACCTCTGAAAAAACGTCGACGTCCTTTTCGGGAGATATTCTGTCAATAACCTTCTTTTCGTCTATGTGACGAGGTAAAGGAAGCTGACAGAGAATACCGTTTATTCTGCTGTCACCGTTAAGTCTGTCAATAAGCTCAAGAAGCTCGTTTTCCGTTGTGCTTTCGGGTAAAGCATATTCCTCAGAAATAATACCCGTAACCTCACATGCCTTCTTTTTGTTGTTTACATAGACTCTCGATGCAGGATCATTACCGACAATAATAACTGCAAGTGCAGATGTAACCCCCTTTTCATTAAGGAGAGAAATCTCCTCTCTTACCTTACCTTTGATATAGGCTGATACTTCTTTACCGTCAATTAACTTATACATAAATAAAACCTCTGTCAGATTATTTTATTAGTTACTACACCTTTGTCCGTGGTAGCTGTTACATATAACTTATCATTAATGCGATTGTATTCAAATTTATAATTCTTTCTCTTCGCCCTTTTGTTCAGTGCTTTGGTAATACGGTTGTATTCCTTATCATCAGAAACAGCAATGTAATCCGAGCCTTCAACCTCACACGGATTTTTTGTATATTTGATAAGCTTTACTATAAGCAAGGTGCCGCAGACAGCAACAATAGCAATGGAAAGCACCTGGGAAACCCTGAGGCCTGTATCACCGATGTAAAGGCTGTCAGAACGGAGTCCTTCAACAAAGGCTCTTTCAATGCCGTACCACAAGCCGTAAACCATAAACATTTCGCCGCTGAATTTACGGTATTTCTTCATAACAATATAAATAACGAGAACCCCGAGCAGACACCAAACAGATTCATAAAAAAATGTAGGATGTACATAAAGGTTATTATCTGCTATATACTGCGGAATGTTTTCTACATTTTCAAGTCCGTACTGAACTGCAACATCCTTACGTGAAATATAGTCAGCCACCGTATCACTCATCATACCGAAGTTTTTATATGTAAAAGAGCCGAAGGCCTCCTGATTGGCATAATTTCCCCATCTGCCGATACCCTGACCTACAAGAAGACTTATACCGCCCATATCAAGAAGGTTATAAAAATTAATCTTCTTCACCTTGCAGACAACGAAGGCAGCAAGAATACCGCCGATAATACCACCGTAAATAGCAAGACCGCCTTCCCATATCTTGGGAATTTCTGATATGTGCTGAGAATAATAATCCCATTCGAAGGCAACATAATAAGTCCTTGCACCGACAATACCACCGATAGTACCAAAAAGAAGAACGTCAATCATTTTATCAAGATTAATCTTCCATAAATGAGCAATTCTTCCGCCAAGAAGAACGGCAAGCAAAAAGCCAAAAGCAATTATCGCTCCGTACCATCTTACCTCAGCAAAGCCTAAATCAAGAATTTTTGTAACCTCAAACTCCTTGGCAATACCGGCAAATTTAACTAAAACAGTTTCCATTGATAATCCTCCTGATATAACGGTATTGGATTTTTACCATGTCAGCTGCGTCAAGGCAATCATAACAGGTATAGTTAAAATTGACATAAAACTTACAAGCGCAACGGTTTTTGAAGCAATTGCAGTGTTTCTGTCATACATAGTTGCAAACATAAAAGTATTATTGGCTGACGGAACGCTTGCAGATATAATTGCAGCAGTCAGCAGAACACCCTTGACTCCGCAGATATAATAAATTCCGAAGCAGACTGCAGGTAAAATTATCAGCTTCATCAGACCGACAAGATATATCTTTTTGTCCGTGAACATCGATTTAATATCTGTTTTTGCAAGATAAGTACCGAATATAAGCATACCCATAGGTGAATTCAGAGCCGCCAGCATATCAAGAGGCTCACTCAGTACATGGGGCAATTTAATACCGAAAAGGAAAACCGGAAGACCGATAAGGAAAGAAATAACGCCGGGATTGAGTATGAGCTTTCTCAGATTGGTTTTTTCCTTATCCTTTCTCATAATGGCTATGCCGTGAATATATGTAAAAATATTGAACATCACATAACCGTTTGCGCAGTAAAAAACACCTTCCGCACCTAATACTGCCTGAGCAAGAGGCAACGCCATAAAACCTAAATTCCCATAAATAGCGGCATATTTATAAACCGGATTATCTTCGTCAGACTTGTTTCTGAAGGTAGGGATATTAAGGATAATAGCTATAATGTGTGTTGCAGCACCGAGTCCCAGTGATATAAAAAACTTCTTCACCGTATCATCGTTCATTTCAATATTCATAAACGAATTTATAATGGCACAGGGCACAATAAGATTCAGCAGAAGATTTACAACCTTTCTTGCTGTTGCTTCACTGAAAATCCCCGTTTTATCACATATAAATCCTACAGCTACTATTGCATAGAGAACGCCGACCTGAGTAGCAGCCGATAAAGTATTACTTAAAAATAAAGCCAAGTTTAATCTTCCTCGATTTCTTTTGTTTTCCCTTCACTGATTATGTTGCTTATAAGCACAATAATAAATAATGCAAATAAAAAATCAGTAACTGTAAAAGGATATTTACCGTTAAGAGCACCGGCACCCTTTATAAACACATAAATAAGTCTTGAAAAATTGACAGTAACAGCAATAAGGGCCGCAGACAGTCCAAAGCCTGTTACTCTCCATCTGAACTCCTTGGAATATACACCGGAAGCAGTCTGTGCAAAGGCCATAAAGAACATTATCATAAGAGCAAGCAATACAAGCTCAAGAAGCAATTCGGAAACCTTCATATAGCTTATCTGCTCAACAAAACGGTGAATCATTCTGAAGCCTGCCCAGCCTACCGGTGCAACAGCAAGAATTTTACGGTTTGAAGCCTTTGTATCTCCCTTTATGAAGCTTTTGGTAAGAAAGGCAAAATAGATTGCTGATAAGAAAGCAAAAACGCTCTGAAAGAACATCGGTATTGTGCCGGAAAGCATCATTGACTGAAATGCAGAACCACCGTTTGCCGTTCCCATTGACATAAGCGAATCACCGACAGCATTTACTGAGTCATATAAAAAGGTAAGAGAGAAAATTGCAGTTATTGCAATAAGCGCAGGATTCTTTTTAAGTCTAAGATCGGTTTTCTTGCTTTCAGAGCTTAAGAACGATGTAACAATGAAGCAAAGACAAGCTGCACCGATAATTATGTAAAGAACTGCCGTCAAAGCTGAACCACCTGTATAAAAGCCCGTGCCGTGATCGATGAATTTAAACATCTGCACAGTTCTTATTACTACAGAAACAACAGCGGCAATTAAAAATATACCAGGTAATTTTTCAAGGGAAATATTGTCCTTTGACTCTTTAATTTTCATCGTTGCTGTCCTCCACGTAAATTCTCTGCTCAGAAGGAATATAATCATTATTCGAATAATAATTCTCTATTCTTTCATCCATAGGAACATATTTCTTGGGAAGAGCAATACTCTTATAAGCAGGTCTTATAATTTTTCCACCGGAAATAAGCTCTTCAAGACGGTGTGCAGACCAGCCTGCAATTCTTGCAGAAGCAAAAATCGGAGTATAAAGATCTTCGGGAATTCTGAGCATTTTATAAATAAGGCCTGAATAAAGGTCAACATTGGCGCACATTATCTTATTCTTGCCCTTTACCTTACGGAATACTTCGGGTGTGAGCTTTTCAATACTGTTTATAAGCTCAAAGTCCTTCTCATATCCGTATTTATAAGCAAATTCCTTTGCTTTTCTCTTAAGAATAACAGCTCTGGGGTCAGAAAGAAGATAAACCGCATGTCCCATACCGTAGACAAGACCGGTTCCGTCGCCTGCTTCTTTTCTGATAATTTTTTCAAGATAATCAAAAATCTGTTTTTCGTCGGTGATGTCTGTTATTCCGTTTCTGATTTCATCAATCATACGGCTGACCTTGATATTTGCGCCGCCGTGACGTCCACCCTTGAGAGCACCGATTGAAGCGGCAATTGATGAATATGTATCCGTTCCGCTGGAGGTAAGAACTCTCGTAGCAAAGGTTGAGTTGTTACCGCCGCCGTGCTCAGCATGAAGAATAAGACAGATATCAAGAAGCTTTGCTTCCTCATCGGTATACTTTCTGTCAGAACGGATTGAACGGAGAATTGTCTGAGCAGTGGAAAGTTCCTTCTTGTCAGGATGCACGTGCATACTTCTGCCGTAATATTTCATACGCTTTACCTGATAAGCATAGCACATCATAACGGGCATCTGAGAAATAATCTGAACAGACTGACGAAGAACATTCTCTATAGAAATATCATCAGGATTTTCGTCAAAGGAATAAGAAACGAGGACACATCTTGCAAGCTTATTCATAATATCCATTGATGCATTTTTCATAAGCACGTCTTCGATATAAGTGTCGGGAAGCTGACGGCAGGCACCGAGAACCTCTCTGAAAAGATCAAGCTGACTTTCAGTAGGAAGAGAACCGAAAAGAAGAAGATATACTACCTCTTCAAATCCGAAGCGGTCTTCTTTTTCGCAAGCTTCAATAATATCGTTAATATTAATACCTCTGTATTTAAGAACACCGTGTCTCGGAACACGCTCACCGTCTTCAATGTAATAGCCTTCAACGGAGCACACATTGGTAAGACCTGCCATAACACCTGTACCGTCAGGGTTTCTCAGACCTCTTTTTACACCGTATTTCCAGAAAGCATCAAGATCAATATGGCTTTTCTTTTCAATCTTATCACTCATTACCTCGAGCAGCTCGGGTGAAATTGGGTTTATGGAATCTTTCATTTGCATATCCTCCCAAAAAATAATATAAAATACCTCAAATAAAATTACATTAATCCCTATTATGTAATTATCTTATATAATATAACATAGTAATAATATTGTCAATAAAAAAGGTGCCAACTTTTACAAATTATTATACAACAGTTTAATGGAGAATGACTTAAATGAAAACGAATCTTACTCTTGCTTTTATTCTGTTTCTTATGCTTATATTTTTACCTTTTATTACACTTATAGGTAATAATTCTTCCGGCAGCGACACTGAAGCAACTGCAAGTGAATCAACTGCAGAAACCGTCAGTGTATTCACGAGCTCAACAGGAAAAGTCACACAGATGAAAGCAGAGGATTATGTTTTCAAATGCGTATGTGCTGAAATGCCTGCCTCCTTTCATAAAGAAGCTCTTAAGGCACAGGCAGTCGCTTCATACACCTATATGAAATGGATAAAAGAAAACAGCGATAATCCGTCAGCTTACGGTGCAGATATTACCGACAACTCAGCTCTTCATCAGGCTTTTATAACAGACGAAGAGCTTCGTGAAAAATGGGGCAACAGCTACGAAATATACAAAGAAAAAGTAAAAGACGCTGTAAGCAGCGTCCTTTTTGAATATCTGACATATGAAAATGAAACAGCAATGACGGTTTATCACGCCCTGTCATCGGGAAACACCCACTCCGCTGAAGAAGTATGGAACACATCTGTCCCCTATCTGAAAAATGTCAATGCCCCGGGAGACAAGCTTTCACCCGATTTTTCAAGCACGGTAAAACTTTCGGCTTCTGAATTTGTATCAGCATTTGAAAACGCCGCAGTAGCAGAAGCAGACAACATTTATAAATCTGCCGAAAAAGACAGCAACGGTTACATAAACAGACTAACATACAGCGATAAAGCCCTTACAAGAACTGATATCCGTTCTGCTTTTTCCCTTGCAAGTCCTTATTTTACGTTGAAAAAAGACGGCACAGATTTTATATTCACTGTCTACGGCAAAGGTCACGGTATAGGAATGAGTCAGTACAGTGCCGATTATATGGCAAGACAAGGCAGTACCTATGAAGAAATACTTGCGCATTTCTACTGCGGTACCAACCTTGTCAGAGTTCAATAATTCTTGTGGCTAAAAGCTCAGTTTCATCCTTATCATGACTTGTAAAGATAATAAGACGGTCCTTATATTCTTCGATTATATATCCTATAATTTCTTTTTTCAGCTCATTATCCAGACCCTTGAAGGCTTCATCAAGAATAAGTATATCACCACCGAAGCATATTGCCCTTGCAAGAGCCACACGTCTTTTCATACCTCCGCTGAGCTCGGAGGGGTACTTGCCGAGTGCGTCATCAAGCTTAAATCTTGAAAGCCAGATTTTTGCTTTTTCATCATCACAGACACAGGCAACATTTTCAAGAGCAGTATACCACGGAAGAAGAATATCCTCCTGAAATACCATAGATATTTTTGTGCCCTTTTCTGAAATTATTTCACCTTTATAATTTTTCTGAAGAGATGCAATAATACGCAGAAGAGTTGTTTTCCCTTTACCCGAAGGTCCGCTTATATTAACTCTTTCTCCCCTTGCAAATTTACAGGAAAAGTTATCTAAAATAACATTATTTTCAAAGGAGAAAGAAAGATTTTTAATTTCAAGCACAGCTCTTTTCCTCCTGAGTTTTTTTCTTTTTAAGACTTCTTGCAAGATAAACTATAAGCTTTTCAAAGGCTACACTCAGAAGTATAACTACAACCGTCCAGGCAAATAAATCTGTAGTTTCAATATTGATTTTTGAACGGTAAAGATTATAGCCTATTGACTTAAGAGGAGTGCTTATAACCTCAGCGGCAATACCTGATTTCCACGCAAGTCCAAGAGCAGTTGTTGAGCCTGCAACGAAATAAGGGAGCACCGAATGAGCATATATTAGTTTTACCTTTTTTATAAATGAGAACTTAAAGATTTCAGACATTTCAAGAAGAGATTTATCTGTCTCTTTAATTCCCTGTGAAACATTAGTCCATATAACGGGAAGCGCCATAAGAAAGGATATAAACACAGCAACATTATCTTTTTTAAGCCACACAAGAGCAAGAAGAATAATTGAAGCTACGGGGGTAGAACGGACGAGGCTTATAATCGGTCTGAAGAGCTCATAAAGAAAATCCGAAGCTGATGTCAGTATACCCAGCACCGTACCGGAAACAACAGCTAAAATATATCCTGCAGTTATTCTCAGAAGAGAATACAATGAGCTTTGCCAGAATTCTGCAGTTTTTATCAGCTCTGTAATCCTTATGAGAACATTCATCGGTGACGGCACAAGCATTTCCATATCTACAAGAAAACAGGCGCATTGCCATACTCCTGTCCAGAACAGAAGTATGGCAATTTTGTATATAGTTTTTCTCGCTTTACTTTTCTTATCAGTCTGCAACATAATAGATGTCATCAGCAGGGATTGCACCACCTATTGAAGTGGGATCTGCATTAAAATATACCTCGTAGTTTGCCGTAGCAATTTTCTTCATTTCGTCACCGTCGATAAATACGATGTTACATTCGGGAATTGCCTTCTTTGCAATTGCAGCATTTCCGAGGATGCCGTATTCGTATACAAGCTCTGCAGCCATATTGATGTCTGTGTTGACAAATTCAACAGAAGCCTTGTTTTCTTCAATAAAGGTTTTGATTGCTTCGGGATTCTCCTTTATAAAGTCTGTTCTTGCGATTACACAGCCCATTGAAAGCTTGGTATCGGGATTGATTTTATTCCATTCCTTAGTGAGAGAAAGGCTTACCTTGAGTTCAGGATTCTGTGCAGTTGCAACAGTCACGAAGGGCTGAGGAAGTACACCGTATTCAACTTCACCCTTGCTCATTTTTGCAACAAGCTCACTATGCTCTGAAAGATATTCAACAGTAACATCCTCACCTACCTTAAGATCATTGCCTTCAAGGATGTAATTAAGAATATATTCAACAGTTGTTCCCTGACCCGTAGCATAAACGGTCTTACCCTTAAGCTCAGATACTTCGTTAAGCTCTGCACCCTTGGTTACGAAATAAAGTACACCGAGAGTGTTGAGTCCGAGAATCTTTATACCGCCTTCAGTCTTCTTATAAAGATTAGCAGCAAGATTAAGAGGACAGGCAGCAATATCAGCGCCCTTGCTTGAAATAAGTGAAACGATCTCGGTAGGGTCACCGGTAAGAGTAAAGCTGTACTTTTCGTCATCCATCATATCAATCATACCCATTCCTGTAGGTCCGCTGATCGCTGCAACATTGATTTTCTCAGTTACTGCAGCTGATGTGCTTTCTTCTGTAGTTGTTTCAGCATCACCGTTACCGCCGCAAGCTGCAAAGGTAAAGAGCAGAACAACAGCAAGGAGTAATGCGATTAAAGATTTTTTGTTTTTCATTTTCATTCATTTCCTTTCAATTGAATTCAATTATATCCTCAAGGCAGAAAGCTTTTAAGCTTTTCCTCGTTGATCAGAGTTACGGTTTTGCCTGTCTTTATTATGGCTCCGTTCTCACAAAGCTTATCAAAAGCTCTGTACAAAGATGCACGGCTTACATCAAGAGAAAAGGCAAGATGACTGGGTGAAATTACAATCTCACCCGTTTCACTTTTGCTGAAGCCGGTATTCAGATAATGAGCAAGTCGGCTTTCAGCAGTGCCGCCGGTAAAGGAAACAATCCTTGTATTAAGATAATAAAGACGGTCCGAAAGATAACGTATATAGCTCAGTGAAAAATCACTGTCCTCTTTCATAATTTTTTCAACGGTATTTTTATCAATAAAAATTACCTTGCAGTCTTTAAGGGCTATAATATTATTTACATAATAATCACGGCTTGCAAAAAGTGAAGCACAACCGAAAATTTCTTTTTCCTTCAGTATGCTGATTTCAATGCCGTTATCCTTGACAACTCTTGCACTGCCCTTAAGAATAATACCGACAGCAAGACGGAATTGAGAAAGAGAATATATGGTTTCACCTTTTTTATATGTAAGAATTTCACATTTCTCCTCAAGAAGTATTCTTTTAAGAATATCTTTATCGGAATCACAGAATATTTTTGCTGAACAAATTGTATCGAGCACTCTGGACGTCATAAAAACACCTCGTTTTTGTCTCATATGATACATTATCTATATTTTATCACAGAATATTTTTAATGTCAATTACTTTTATTTACAAAACACAGAATAAGTTGTATAATATTTTAAAAACAAAGTTAAAGGGTTGATAGAATGTTTGCAAAAGTTGGCAGTATCGGTTTGCTCGGCATGAACAGCTACGGAGTAGGCGTCGAAGCTTCAATAGATAACGGCCTTTCAAGATTCGACATTGTCGGTCTGCCTGACACTGCCGTAAGTGAATCAAGAGACAGAGTACGCTCAGCAATGAAAAATAGTAATTTCAAATTTCCTACCACAAGAATTACTGTCAATCTTACGCCTGCCGATATAAAAAAAGAAGGTCCCGTATATGACCTTCCGATTCTTATTGCCCTTCTTATGGCATCAGGTCAGCTCGATTGCGACATTTCAAAAAGTGCCTTTATCGGTGAGCTTTCCCTCAACGGGAAAATAAGAAGAATAAACGGTACTCTGCCTATGGTTATAAAGGCAAAGGAGCTCGGCTACAAAGAAATATATGTACCCGAAGAAAACGCGAACGAGGGCTGTGTGGTAAAAGGAATTGATGTTTACTCCCTCAGTGATATAAAAGAGTTATTTGAGCATCTTACAGGAAGGAAAAAGCTTTCTGTAGTAAATCCTGATTCTTTTACAGAATATGAATATACGCCTCAGTTCACACCCGACTTTGCCGATGTAAAAGGTCAGTATCAGGTAAAACGCGCTCTTGAGGTTGCAGCAGCCGGCGGTCACAATGTGCTTATGATAGGTCCTCCCGGTTCAGGTAAGAGTATGCTTGCTCAGAGACTTCCGTCAATTCTTCCCAATATGACCTTTGACGAAAGTCTTGATGTTACGAAAATGTTCTCTGTAGCTGGTATTCTTCCTCAGTCGGTATCTCTTATAAAAGCGAGACCCTTCCGTTCTCCGCACCATTCTATTTCAACTGCCGGTCTTACAGGCGGAGGCAGAGTCCCCCGTCCCGGTGAAATAAGTCTTGCAAACCACGGTGTGCTTTTCCTTGATGAGCTGCCTGAATTTTCAAGGCTTTCAATGGAAGCTATGAGACAGCCTATCGAGGACGGAAAGATTACAATTTCAAGAGTTTCAGGCTCTCTTACATATCCCAGTCAGGTTATGCTCGTCTGTGCTATGAACCCCTGTCCCTGCGGTTACTACGGTCATCCGACAAAAGAATGCACCTGTACCAAGGGCGCACCCGCAAAATACCTTTCAAGAGTCAGCGGTCCTCTCCTTGACAGACTTGATATTCACGTCGAAGTTCCTCAGGTTGATTTTCAGAAGCTTTCTGATGACGAAAAAAGCGAAAGCTCGGCAGATATCAAGAAAAGAGTAGATAAAGCAAGAGAAATACAGAATAACCGCTTCGAAGGAACATCCGTTACCTGCAATGCAAAAATGACTCCGGCTATGACAAGAGCCTTCTGTAAAATAGATACAGAGAGTAAAAATATGCTTGAGGACTGCTTTGAAAGAATGGGTCTTTCAGCAAGAGCATACGATAAAATTCTTCGTATAGCACGAACAATCGCCGATCTCGACGGCAGTGAAAGCATTGAGCTTGAGCATATAACGGAAGCTGTCCAGTATCGTTCTCTTGACAGAAAATTCTGGGGCAGATAATAAAAGTTACATAACAAAACAGGCTACCGCATCAAATGCAGTAGCCTGTAATTTTTTCTGATTTTACGCAAGAAGAGAAATTGAAAATGCAATCATAAACTGTGCAATATAATAGGTTCCGTGGTTAAGCACAAAGTTCACAGGTGTATTCTTATCCTTAGCAATTGCAAAATACATCGGTGAAAGAATAACGTCTGAAAGAAGGAACATTACCATACCTATTGCGTAAACCCAATATGCAACAGAGCCTGTCTTATACGCTGCAACAAATGCAAGTCCCATTACAAAGGGAAGAACAAGACAGTATGCAACAAGGATAGCCTTGAACTTACCGAATTTCTGCTTTGTGGGCTTTTCAAGAATAAGCTGACCGACAGCAACTACCACTGAGCATATAGCAGGGAAAATAAAGTCCTTGGCCACGAACTCAACCTGATGTAAGAGACCGGCCATATAAATAAGGTGCCCTACACCGAAGCAGGTAAAGCCTGCAAAGAGATACTGATCATTATGTTCGGGATATACCCACTTCTGATCAAGGTAAATATCACCGAGCATACCGAATATACCACCGGCAATAAGAGAGATACCGAGCTCCCAATAATCAGGGTTGGCAAGTGTACCTGTGATTGACGTCATCAGGAAGAAAAGACTTACAATATTCTTTAAAAATACACCCTCAACGCTTCTCTTCTTATTACACTTAATCATAAAAATAACAAGAGATACCGCACCTAAAGCCAGTGCTACATAAGTTAATGTTGACATAAGAGATTCTCCTTTTCAAATATATATTTTTTCTTTTTATTCTTCGATTGTAACGCCTCTTTCTTCTCTGAGGGCTGCAAGCTCATCGAATACCTTCTGCTTCTTTGCACCTGTAAGATCATAGAAGAAGAGAGGAATTGCACAGAGAATAAGGCTGATACCGGGAACAATAGTTACAAGTGAGAACATAGCAAAGTTCTGAGTTGTTGAAAGGCTGTTGATAGCATCGACAACCTGCTGACCTGAACCGATATTCATTGTGCTTACATCGATATTTACAACAATGTACATAAGAATAATAGCTACAGTTGCAAAAGCATTACCGATTTTATTTACAAATGACTGACAGGCAGATCCGAGACCGGTATTTCTGAATCCGGTTTTCCATTCCATAAAGTCAAGACAGTCACATACCATAGCAAAAGAAACATTGTTGATAACGCCGAGAGGAATACTTGAAATAAGCATAAAGGGAATACAGATAAGAAGATTCTTTGTAGTCCAGCCGATTACAAGAGTACATACACTGGCAGCGAAACCGCCGATACATGAAACTATCATAATATGCTTGTATTCAAATTTCTTGTAGAGCTTGGGTAAGAAGAGCATTGCACCGAACATACCGATTGCTGCACATACCTGGATAACAAGAGCAACACTCGATATATTTGAGTTATACTCAGCAACGGTTTCAGGCTTTTTACCGATATAGAAACCTGAATAACGTGCAACGTGAGGAGCTGCAGCCTGAAGCATATATCTGCCGAAGGAAAGCATACCTGACAGTACAACAAGCATCAGAGGCTTACAGTGTAAAATTCTCGAAAGAGAAGTGGGCTCACCGGGAGCTCTATTTGTTGCATCGGGAATCTGAATTCTCTCCTTAACCTTAAAGGAAGAGAGAGCAAATAAGGGCATACCGATAACAGCCATTGAAATTGCCATAATTGCGTACTTGAGGATGTTTGCCTCTTTAACGTCCATATCAGCAATAATAAAGCCTACAATAATCGGAAGTGCAACCGTAACAGCAGAGCCGATACCGCCGACAGTCTTACCGTAGGAAATGAGGTTACCTCTTTCCTTGGGGTTAGGTGTCATAACGTTAGGCATACTCCAGAACGGAACGTCACTTACCGTATAAATCATACCCCACGCAACGTAAACAAGCGCTACAAAAACATAAAGCCCCACAGATTTATTCTCTGTATCAAAGCCCGGGTTTACGAACATAAGAATCGTAAGAGCAGCAATAGGTAGCGCAGTAAGAATGGGATAAGGCTTCATTCTGCCCCACTTTGTTGTCTTTCTGTCCATAATCATACCCATCATAGGGTCATTGATTGCGTCCCAGACTCTTGCAAGAAGCATAAGCATAATAACAAACATTGCATTAAGAGTAAGAACGTTCATATAATAGTCCGTTATATAACTGGACATACAGCTATAGACAAGGCCCTGACCCAGTGCTGCTATGGCATAGGTTTTGACCTCTCCCTTCGGAACATATTTTTTCTGATTCATAATATCCTCCATAAATACATATTTTGTTCATTATAGCACACTTTTGTATAAATTTGTCAAATAAAATATATAATGAGCTCTGCTTTCAATGTAGAAAATCTTTTGTTCTTTTTGTGCCATTTGCCGAAAGTGACTTATTTTGTTGAAAAGGAACCGATATTATTGTATTATATAAGAGATTACAAGAAAGGGGTAAAATACTATGGGCAGAACCACTGAATATTTTTTAAAAACCTTTGCCTGGAGATCAGACAGTAAAACTGATGATAAGTATATTTTCATAAAAAATAACGTCAGATTTTCAATTCTTACATCCAGACTTTTAAGAGTTGAGTATGACAAGAAGGGTCATTTCACCGACGAGCCTACTCAGTCAATTATCAACCGTAATTTTGATACTCCCGAATTCAGGATAGTTGAAGACGGTGACAGAGTTATTATAATTACTACAAAAACTATTTTCAAATACGATACCGCATCAAAGAAAATGATAGGTATATCCTTAAAGGGCGGCAAAAATCTTACCGATTTCAAGGAGGGCAACCTTAAGGGTACTTACCGTACTCTTGACATGGCAAACGGTGCAATTGATATCGGTGACGGTATTATGTCAAAGAACGGTGTCGCCGTAATCGATGACAGCAAGAGCCTTATTTTAAACGGTGACGGTACAATCGGTGAAAGAAGAAAAACCGAAAAGGACGAATATTATTTTGCTTACAACCACGACTACAGAGAGTGTCTCAGAGACTTCTTCTCCCTTTGCGGCGAGGTACCCCTTGTTCCGAGATACTGTCTGGGTAACTGGTGGAGCAGATATAAGGCATATACTCAGGACGAATATATTGCTCTTATGGAGAAATTCATCGAAAAGGAAATCCCCCTTACCGTTGCCACAATTGATATGGACTGGCACTGGGTTGACGTCAAGAAACGTTTCGGTAACATCGGTGAAAAGAAATCTCTTCTCCCCAATACCACCGATTTCATCTTACAGGGTGACGGCTGGACAGGCTATAGCTGGAACACGGAGCTTTTCCCCGATTACAAAGGCTTCTTAAAGTGGCTCAGGGAAAAGAACCTCAGAATCACAGTAAACCTTCATCCTGCTCAGGGCATCAGATTCTTTGAAGATATGTATCCTCAGGTTGCAGAGGCTATGGGTGTTGATCCCGCTACAAAGAAAAGAATCAACTTTGATATCACTGACCCGAAATATATTGATGCTTATTTCAATTTAGTTCACAAGCCTTATGAAGACGACGGTGTGGATTTCTGGTGGATTGACTGGCAGCAGGGCAAAAATACAAAGCTTAAAAACCTTGATCCTCTCTGGGCGCTCAATCACTATCATACCCTCGCTAACGCAAGAGGTGACAAGAGACCCCTTATCCTTTCAAGATTTGCTGAGGTTGGCTCTCACAGATATCCTCTCGGCTTCTCAGGCGACACCTTTATTAACTGGGAAAGCCTTGATTTCCAGCCATATTTTACCCTTACAGCAACAAATATCGGCTATACCTGGTGGAGTCACGATATCGGCGGTCATCAGATGTGCAGTAAGGATGACGAATTATATACCCGTTGGGTACAGTTCGGTCTTTACAATCCCATTATGAGACTTCATTCCACAAGTAATGAGTTTATGGGTAAGGAACCCTGGAAGCACAATTTCCAGGCTGAGACAATCGCAACAGCTTGTCTTCGTGAACGTCACGCACTTATCCCCTATCTCTACTCTATGAACTACCGCACCCACAAGCATTGCCTTGCTCTTTGTGAGCCTATGTATTATCAGTATCCCGAAGCTAATGAAGCTTACGAGGTTAAAAATCAGTATTTCTTCGGTTCTGAGCTTCTCGTTGCTCCGATTACTCAGAAGATGAATCCTAAAACCTTCCTTGCCCCGGTTGAGGTATGGCTTCCCGAGGGAAGATGGACAGATATCTACACAGGCGCAATTTATAACGGCGGTCAGAAAATTACTATGTACCGCGGTATTGAAAGTATTCCCGTCCTTGCAAAGGAAGGCGCAATTATTCCTATGTCTGCTGACGACAGAAATAATAACAGTGACAATCCCAAGGATATGATTCTCCGTATATTCAGAGGTAATAATACATTTGAGCTTTATGAGGATGACGGTATTTCCAACAGCTTCAAGGACGGCAACTTTGCTATTACAAAGTATGCAGTAAAAGAAAACGGTAATGATGTTATATTTAATATCTGCCCTGCAGAAGGCAACTGCTCAACTGTACCGTCAAGAAGAAACTATACACTTATATTTGATGACATCAAGGATGCAGCAGCTATCTCCGTAAAGGTTAACGGTAAAGAAGTAGCAGCTGAAATTAAGAAAGCTAAAAATAAGACAGAAATCACTCTCAAAGGTATTTCTCCCAAGGCATCTGCAGAAATCATATTTACCGATATTACTGCAAGAGGCAACAAAGACAAGAAAGAGCAGATTATCGACCTTGTTACTAAGTACCAGCTTTCAGTTAATATAAAGAAGCTTAAATACAATTCCTTCCTTAAGGATATCTATTCAGAAATTCCCACTAAGGAAGAATGCTTCAGAGGACCTATCGAAGAAGTAGTAAAAATGGCATAAAAATATCCCCGGACACTGTCCGGGGAATTTATTTTGCTTATTATTTAGTACATTCAAAGCATACCCAACCGCCCTCGGTGTGTCTTGCTCTGACTTTAAAGCCGTACTTGTTGAAAGCGTCAATAACATCCTGCTCTCTTGTATCAATAATACCTGATGTGATAAACACTGCATCATCCTTCATAAAGGAAGCGACATCCTTACAGAAAAGAATGATAACATCAGCAACAATATTTGCTACAACTACGTCAAATTTTCCGCTGACCTTATCAGTAAGGTTGCCCTGAAGAATATTATACTGCGGAGGATAGAAATTATTGACCTCTCCGTTTTCAAGGGCAGTTTTAACAGCAAGAGCATCAATATCAACACCTGTAACTTCCTTTGCACCGAGAAGAAGGGCAGCAATGGAAAGTATACCGCTGCCGCAGCCGATATCAAGCACGGTTGTACCCTCTCCAATATGCTTTTCAAGAGTTTCAAGACAGAGTCTTGTGGTTTCATGAGTACCTGTACCGAAGGCAAGACCCGGCTCAATGTTGAGCACCTTTCTGTCTCCCGCTTCAAATTCATCCTCCCATGTAGGTCTTATAAGAAGCTTTTCACCGACGGGAATAGGATGGAAATACTGCTTCCAGTTGTTTTCCCAATCTTCATTTCTGCACTGATTGAGAAGAATCTCACTTTCAATGCCCTCAGCTGCATATCTTTCCTGAAGAAATGCTACAGCCTCTGCAGGGTTTTCTTCGGGTGAAATATAAATATGTACAATTGACTTCGTTCTGTCCTTACTGAGAAGCTCTTCGTCAATAAGGTCAATATGTGCAATTTCCCATGCCTCAGCCTCAAGGTCACGGTAATCCTCGATATAAATACCGTAAGGTACTACCATAGAGGCAATATCCCCTGCTCTGTCTGTATCATCAGCATTAACACTGATTTTTACTTCTGTCCAATCACTCATAATTTTTCTCCTTTTCTGAGTATTACTGCATCAAGTGCAGAAAGCTTAACGCTCTGTCCCTGCATTGTGCCGCCAAAAACCGCTTTTGAATTGTGCCATTCGTAAGGCAGATAGTAATCTATATCGTGCTCATTACGGTTGACTATTACCATTATCTCGTCATCCGTGCCTTTTCTTACGAAAGCAAGACATCCGAGCATTTCTGAAACAGTATAATATTCTCCTTCTTTCAGACAGCTGCAGTCTTTTCTTACTTTACCGAGACGTCGGTAAAAATCAATAAGCTCCGTATTTTCTCTGCCCCACGGATAGCAGAATCTGTTGAAGGGATCCTTATACCCTTCCATTCCCGCTTCATCACCGTAATAGAGAGAAGGCACACCGGGAAGCGTATACTGAATTACTGCTGCGAGTTTAAGAAGTCTCACACCTTTTTCATACTGCTCTTTTGTAAGAGATTTTTTACTTTGCCAGCTACGGTCTCTGTATTCACAGCTTTCACCTGCAAGCTGAGTAATAGCTCTCATTGTATCGTGGGTACCTATATGATTCATCAGCACATCAACAGCACATTTTGGATAATTTTCAAGTATAGTCATAATTTTATCTGAAAAGCCTTCAACTATACCCGTTCTCACAAAAGAAATTATAGCATCGGCAAAGGGATAATTCATAACTGAATCAAGCTGTTTACCTGAAAAATATCTTCTTCTCTGACCGTAGCTGAATTTATTTGATGCATCCTCCCAAACCTCACCTAAAACAAGCGCTTCGGGATTTTCCTGCTTAACAGCTTTTCTGAATCTGTCAAGAAAAATATCAGGAAGCTCATCAGCTACGTCGAGACGCCAGCCTCTTATTCCTGTTTTCAGCCACTTTCGTGCAATACCTTTTTCACCTGTAATAAAGCTGAGAAAGCTCTCTGATTCTTCAATAACCTCAGGAAGGATACTTATACCCCACCAGGAATGATACTGCTCAGGATGGTTTACAAATTTATACCAGCTGTAATAAGGAGACTCCTTTGACTGATAAGCGCCTACACTGTCATATCTGCCGTATTTGTTAAAATAAATACTGTCATCACCCGTATGGCTGAAAACACCGTCAAGAATTACGGAAATCCCCTTTTCACGAGCCTTGTCACAAAGGCTTTTAAGATCCTCTTCCGTTCCGAGCAGCGGATCAATCACAGAATAGTCAGATGTATCATATCTGTGGTTACTCTGAGCCTCAAAAATGGGATTCAGATATATACAGGTTGTACCCAAAGAAGCTATATAATCAAGCTTATTTTCTATACCCTTCAGGTCTCCCTGAAAATAGTCATTATTTAGAACCTTGCCTTCACTTGTAGGCATCCACTCCGGTTCACCGTAAATGTCGTTTCTGAGCACTCTGTCAGCAGGAACGTTCTTTTTGTTCTGTCCTGAGAAGCAGAAACGGTCAGGAAAAATCTGATAGAACATACCGCCCTTTAGCCAGTCAGGGGTTGAAAAATCTTTGCTGTAAACCGACAGCTGCCAATCATCGGTGCCCATTGAAAGCTTACCGAGACAATCTCCGTTGTGCCTCAGGACAGTTCTGCCCCAGGGAGTATCATATTCAAAATGGTAAAAATAAATATCCGGCTCCTTTGCAGTGTAACCAAGTGCCCACCACTCTTCATTTTCACCTTCCATAGAAAGCCAGTTCATAGGATGATATTCATAATCACCGCTGTCACTTTTTATAACAAGGTCAACCCGTGAACAGACAAGATTACGGGGTAAAATTACCTTGAAAACTATATTTTCACCCTGACGTACTGCACCGAATTTGCTTTTATGCAGAGTGTTTCTTGAGTTATAAGGAATATAATCCATACAGCACATCCTTTAAAGTTCTTAAAAAAATATACCACGCATATAAATTACCAAAGAAATAATGATTGGTGGATTAAAATATGTTTGTTGTATCTGTAAAATCCGATAAGGTATTTAAAATAGCTCTTGCTGCCGTTCTTACGGTAATTCTTTCTATAGGTGCAATAATATCTGTAGCAAAGCAGAGTGCTCTTCCCGCATCAAATATAGGCGGCATAGTTATGAAGGGCTCTACCGCTGAAGAAAGAATAGCTTTTTTCTCACAGTTCGGCTGGGAAATATCTGAAGACCCGCTTGAAGTGAAAGAGGTAATAATCCCCGAAGAATTTGACGAAACCTATGAGGATTATAACGATATTCAGAAGCAGCAGAAGCTCGATCTTGAAAAATACAAGGGTGCAAGAGTCAAGATGTGGAGCTATGCAATAAATAACTATCCCGGATATGAAAATACCGACGGAATAATAAGAGGTAACATCCTCGTTTATGAAGGCGTTATCATCGGCGGTGATATATGCTCCACCGAGCTTGGCGGATTTATGCATACCTTTGATAAACCGGAATCAGCAACAATTCTTACAGAATCCAGTCCCTGATTGTATCAAGAAGGCTGATTTCCACCGTAGCTATCATATAAAGTCCGTCTTCACGGTACTCTTCAAATTCAACTGCACCTTCGTTTCTTATTCTTGCGGCAACTGCTCCCGCAGAGAAGGGAATAAGAAGCTCAGCCTTTCTTCTTGTAGGAGGAAGCTCCTTTAAAATTGCATTGAGAAGGTCATCAAAGCCTTTTTCCTCAAGCGCAGAAATCATAACAGTTCTTCCGAAGGTGCGCATTGAATAAATATCACCTACAAGGTCACACTTATTCATAACCGAAATTACAGGCTTACCTGCACAGCCAAGCTCATCAAGGAGATTCTTTGTAACCTCAAGATGCTCAGCCGAATGCTCATCCGATGCGTCACAGACATTAAGAATAACCGTAGCCTGTGCAGCCTCTTCAAGAGTAGATTTGAAGGCTTCAACAAGCTTATGGGGAAGTCTTCTTATAAGACCGACAGTATCAATAAGCATAACCTGTCTGCCGTCAGGAAGAGTAAGAGCTCTTGAAGTAGGATCAAGAGTAGCAAAAAGCTTGTTTTCAGCAAGTACGCCTGCATCAGTAAGAGCATTCATAAGAGTAGATTTACCGGCATTGGTATAACCTACAATTGCAACGGTCTGCACGCCGTCTTTTTCTCTTCTGCGACGCATCTGATTACGCCTTTTTTCAAGCTCAGCAAGCTCTTCCTGAAGCTTCTGTATTCTTCGTCTTATATGTCTTTTATCACTTTCAAGCTTGGTTTCACCGGGACCTCTTGTACCGATACCACCACCAAGTCTTGAAAGTGCAGTACCCTGGCCTGCAAGTCTGGGCAGCTGATAACGAAGCTGAGCAAGCTCAACCTGTAATTTACCCTCACTTGTTCTGGCGCGCATTGCAAAAATATCAAGGATAAGCATTGTACGGTCAATTACTCTTTTATCAGTAAGCTTTTCAAGATTTCTCTGCTGAGACGGTGAAAGCTCACTGTCAAAAATAAGCAGATCTACCTCCTGTGCCTTACAGAAGGCAATAATTTCCGCAAGTTTACCAACACCCACAAAGGTAGCCTTTTCGGGTGCTTCTTTTTTCTGTATAACCTTGCCTACTACCTCTGCTCCCGCAGTATGTGCAAGCTCTTCAAGCTCATCAATAGATGCTTCAGCATCAAATTCTCCTGTATCAACACTTACAAGAAGAGCTTTTTCCTGCTCGGTTTTATTTTCATACATTGGCATATAAAATCATCCTTAAAGTATTATAAGCTTCTTATCACATTCCGTAAGATTTACTGAGCCTTCGGCAGTAACCAGAGCCATATCCTCAATTCTTACACCGAATTCCCCCGGAAGATAAATACCCGGTTCAACAGTAACGATATGACCCGATCTGAGGACAGCTTCACTTCTCGGATTAAGATTTGGAAGCTCGTGAATTTCAACACCTACACCGTGTCCGAGTCCATGTCCGAAATAATCTCCGTAGCCTTTATCGGAAATAATCTTTCTTGAAACAGCATCAACGTCCTTGCAGTTCACACCGGCTTTTACAGCATCAAGACCTGCAAGCTGTGCCTTAAGCACAGTTTCATAAATATCAATCTGCTTTGATGAAAGCTCACCTACAGCAACAGTTCTTGTCATATCTGAATGATAAAACTCGGTTGTTGCACCGTAGTCCATGGTGATAAAATCACCCTTTTCTATTTTCTTATCTGTAGGTACGCCGTGAGGAAGTGAGCTGTTCTTACCGCTGACACAGATCGTTTCAAAGGAAAGTCCGTCAGCACCATTTTTGAGCATAAAATATTCAAGCTCAAGAGCAATTTCTTTTTCTGTTTTATCAGTAGAAATAAAGCCGAGAATATAATCAAAGGCTTTTTCGGCAATTCTCTGAGCTTTTACGATTTTTGCTACCTCAGATTCATTTTTTACAGTTCTGATTTCACCGATAGCTTCATCGAGATCACCGTCACTTGTAACAGCTGTAAAATCAAAAAGCTTCTTAATCTCGTTATATCTTGAAACAGAAATTCTCTGACTTTCAGTTTTAACCTCACTTACACCGAGAGCTTTCACAAGAGGAACAAGGTCATTTTCCATTGACTTTATCTGCAGAATCTCGTCACAGGTAATAATTTTATTCTGCGCAGCCTCAATATATCTTGAATCGGTAAGAAAAATTGCCTTATCGCCCGTTACAACAAGATAGCCGTTAGTTGAGTGAAAGGAAGTGAAATAACAGATATTCTCTTCGCTCATAATCAATGCGGCACTGCCGCTTTTTTTAAGATATTCCTTAAGCTTATTAATCATAGTATATCCCGCCTTTATTAAAAACTGAATTTATTAAAGTATAAAAAATCACCCAAGAAAAGCCTCGGGTGATTTTTGTAATTACTTAAATTTACGCTTACGAGCAGCTTCAGACTTCTTCTTTCTTGCTACTGACGGCTTTTCATAATGTTCTCTTTTACGAACTTCCTGAATGATACCATCACGTGAAGTCTGTCTCTTAAAACGTCTGAGAGCGCTGTCGAGTGACTCGTTCTCTTTAACTTTTACCTGACTCATTTATATTTCCCTCCCTTACCTGTTAGCAGGGGTATATTTCCACTAAGGATACGACAAACATTATACAATATAGATTTAAACTTGTCAAGAGAAAAGTTACAACAATAATAAGATATTTATGCTGTTTTTACACTTTTTAGTAAAAACATGGACTTTTTTTCTTTATCTGACAACGATATTTACAAGTCTGCCCTTAACATAAAGCTCTTTAACTATTGTTTTTCCTTCAATTTCAGAGGCTATTTTTTCGTCAGCCTTTGCTTTTGCAATTGCATCAGCACTTTCAATATCAGCAGCAACATTAAGCTTTGTTCTTACCTTGCCGTTAATCTGAACAACAATTTCAATCTCATCGTCTACACATTTTGCTTCGTCAAAATCAGGCCACTGTGTTTCAGCAAGCATTGTATCACGTCCGAGAACAGCTGCATTGATTTCTTCAGTAACGTGAGGAGCAAAGGGATTCACAAGAAGGAGAAGAGTCTTAAGCTCTGCCTTATTGATTGAGCCCTTAGTGTAAACTGCGTTGAGAAGTGTCATAAGAGCTGCAATAGCTGTGTTATACTTAAGAGTTTCAATATCCTCACTTACCTTCTTGATTGTTTTGTGGAAGGAAGATGAAAGCTCTGCTGAATATTCATCACCGTCAGTAAGAATTTCCTGAAGGTTCCAGATTCTGTCAACGAATCTCTTACAGCCCTTAACTGAGCTTTCTGACCAGGGAGCTGCCTGCTCATAGTCACCCATAAACAGTACATATGTACGAAGTACGTCTGCACCGTATACATCAACAACCTCATTGGGGTCAATAACATTGCCGCGTGACTTACTCATCTTAACACCGTCAGGTCCGAGAATAAGACCCTGAGCAGTTCTCTTTGCATAAGGCTCTTCACAGGGAACAGCACCGATATCATAAAGGAACTTATGCCAGAAACGTGAATAGATAAGGTGACGGGTTACGTGCTCCATACCGCCGTTGTACCAGTCAATAGGCATCCAATACTTAAGCTTTTCCATATTGGCAAGCTCACTGTCATTGTGGGGATCGATATAGCGGAGGAAATACCATGATGAACCTGCCCACTGAGGCATTGTATCAGTTTCTCTCTTTGCCTTGCCGCCACACTTGGGACAGGTGCAGTTTACGAAATCGTCAATTTTTGCAAGGGGGCTCTCACCGTCCTGACCGGGCTCGAAGTTTTCAACCTCGGGAAGCTTAAGGGGAAGCTCAGAATAAGGAACAGCAACCATACCGCACTTGTCACAGTGTACAATAGGAATTGGTTCGCCCCAATAACGCTGACGG
>JAZRQQ010000059.1:0-35122 GCA_045649935.1 Acutalibacteraceae bacterium
TGTTTTGGCTTTAATCTGTTTCAGGACAGACACAATAGCCATCGAAAAGACAGTTATTGATGAAACAATACCAATGGTTTTCACATCATAATCACCTAAAACATCCATAAGTGGCTTGATGATTACGCCGCCACCCATTCCAGTAAGTGAACCTACAGTTGTAGCAAAAAGTGCTAACAGAAAATAGACAAAAAACTGCAAATAAACACCCCCCCTAAAAGTCTTACTTTTAAATTAATTATATCCCCGAACAAAACAAAAAGCAACAAAAAATAGGCAACACGCTAACCTACCAATATTAACATAATAGCAAATTGAAGTTTGTTGGGATGAATGCATAATTAAGGTTGCTGCATTATATCAATCATCCCTACAAAGTCAATTTTTGTTTTCTTAAATGATTTTATATCCATAAGCTTATATCTCTTTTTTTACATTAAAATCACTATAAAAATAACTATATTTTTTATAATTTAATTATATCATATTTGCTCCTTGGATTTCAATACACACTATGATAAATGAACACTAGCAACTGCACAAGATAGAGATTTTGTGAACAATTTGCAGACAAATTTATCCGGCTATACGGAGAACGACATACAGTATAATTTGCGTTTTATATTTAAATATCAATTGTATGTTTTGTTTATCATAAAAGCAATTAGACAATACTCGAAGCGAATAAAAATGATTTGTAGTGACGAAATTAACACAACATCATTCGCCTTTTTGTCGCTCACTTGCTAATATTCTGCTAATTTTTATTAGCAAAACGGCATAATATCAGAGAAAACCAAGAGTGACTTTGTTAACATCGTAACACCCGCTAACCCTAGTAAAATAAGGGCTTGTGAGGTTTTTTAAGTGACAAAAAGTGAACATAACAACACCACTCGGGGCAAACTCCTAAGGGTTAGTTACAGGTTCGATTCCTGTTGGGGGTGCCAGAAGCGGCAAGATGAATCTTGCCTAAAAGAAGAAAGAATAAATAATAAATAAGAAATAACAAATATTTCTTGGCTTTGTGCCGCTTCTGCATTATTCTTTATTCTTTTTTATTTTTTTTCTTTATTCTTTTAAAAAAACAAGGAATGATTACTATGAAAAGAAAAATCCATTGCTCGACAAATCCCTGCTTTTCGCAGCAAGAATAGTAAAGCTCAATAAATATCTTGTGAAAGAAAAGAAAGAACACATTATCTCAAAGCAGATAATAAGAAGCGCCACCTCTATCGGTGCCAATGCCAATGAAGCGGTTTACGGACAGAGTAAGGCTGATTTTATTGCAAAGCTTCAGATTTCTCTTAAGGAAACCGCTGAAACAGAATATTGGTTAAGATTACTCATTTTGTCTGAATATATTACGGAAAAAGAAGGGGAGTCTCTGTTAAAGTACTGTCTTGAAATCAAAAAAATTCTCATTTCTACATTGAATACATCAAAAGAAAACAAATAAAAACAAGACATAAAAAAAGCAGACCGTTCATTCAGGGAACGGTCTGTTAATTTTTTTATTTGGTCATAGTGAAAACATAGGAAATGGGGCTTGAATATATAGGATATACTCTGTTTTCAGTAGGAGCACTTGCGTAAACATAATCGCTGATTGTAACAACCATATAGTATGTATCACCCTTCTCTAAGGTGTCAGCGTAGGCAATATCCTTACTCTTGATACCTGATATCTTGATAAGCTCACTGCCGTCAGCGCCATTGTGATTTGAGAAGCTGTATTTGATATTGTCGTAAGAAACCTTGTTTATAGGCTCTGCGGTTTTCTTTTCCCAATCGGAGCAGAAATAAACGGAACATTTACCGCTGTCTATAGCACGTACCATTCCTTTTGCATAAGCCGCAGAGGGATCTACATAGACAAATATAACACCCTGATCCTTGGGATTCTTTTCCGTTGTCAGATAGCCGTTTCTTTCGTAATAAACATTGGTACAGTTTATATTGCAGTAACGGGGTGTTGCAGGATCCGTAGGTTCGAAGTTTTCGAAGCTGTCAGTAGCTGTCTTGAAGATATTGAGGAACTTGCTGAAAAGACGGTTAAGAGTTTCCATACTTGTTTTTATTACACGGATAATTCTGGAATCGTTATCCTCCTTGGGAATCCACACAGCCTTGAGACGGATCTGACCGGTTACAACTACTCTGTCACCGGGATAGAGTCTCTTGCCGTCTTCATCTTCCCAGCATAAGAACTGATAATCAACTGCAAGGGGAACATCGGAAGTGAGAGTGAAGGTACCGGGGCCGTCGAAGCTTATTGTCGGCAGGGGAGTCCATAACGCAGAAACCTCACCGCTGCTCATTTCATAAATAATACCGTAGCCGGTAGGCTCCTCTTCTTCACCGCCTCCGAGGTCGGTTCCTGTAAGTCTTGAAAAGAAATCAAGGGCAAGCTCACCTACAATACCTGTATCAAAAGCCGAAGCGGGTAAAGTCATACAGGAGAAAACAAGTATAACTGCAAGAAAAATTGATAAAAGTTTTTTCATAAAACATTACCTCCTTTTATAAGTACAGAACAATTATATATCATAGACATAGCTTTTTAATTACAATTTAGAAAAATAAATCAATTTATTAGCAGCAGTGTCAGTTGATGATTCAAATAAAATTAAAACATCACTGTTTCTTATTTACTTTTTTCCGAGTTGAATGTATTATATATAAAGATATTGTCAGAAAAAGGGGAATCTGAAATGAAGCCTATGATTATCGGTATAGCAGGAGGCACAGGCTCGGGTAAGACTACGCTCACAAAACATCTCAAGGATAAGTTTCCGGGTGATGTCAGCGTTGTTTACCACGATAATTACTATAAAAGAAATGATCATCTTACTTATGAAGAGAGATGCAGAATCAATTACGATGCTCCTGAAGCTTTTGATACGGAGCTTATGATTGAGCATATCTGTGCTCTCAGAGAAGGAAAAAGCATCAGCTGTCCCGTTTACGATTATTCTCAGCACAACCGCAGTGATGAAACGGTGGTTATAGAAAGTGCCGGGGTTATAATTGTTGAGGGTATACTTGTTTTTCAGAATAAAAAGCTCCGTGAGCTTATGGATATAAAAATATTCGTTGATACAGATGCTGACGAAAGAATCATGAGAAGAATACAGAGAGATGTCTGTGAAAGAGGAAGAGCCGTTGAGTCGGTTATAAATCAGTACCGCACAACTGTAAAGCCTATGCACGAAAAATATGTTGAGCCCAGCAAGAAATATGCCGATATAATAGTTGTGGGCGGAGGACATAATATTGTTGCAACGGATATGCTCTGCACAAGAATTTCACAGCATATAAATAAATAAAAACGGAAGAAACAGTAATGAAAATATTATTTTTATGTACGGGTAATACCTGCCGAAGCCCGATGGCTCAGGCAATTTTTGATAAAAAAGCAAAGGAAAGAGGCTTTGATATCCTTTCGGAAAGTGCAGGCGTCAGTGCTTTTACGGGAGACAGAGCCAATGAAAAAACAATCTCTGTTATGAAGGAAAGAGGGATAGACCTTTCCTCGCACCGTTCAAGAAGATTCAGTGAATATATGGCTGATGAGTATGATTATTTTGTCTGTATGACCGATGAGCAGAAGACAGCAATAAGTCCTTTTATAAGTGAGGATAAAATACTTACGGATGAGGAAATCTGGGACCCGGGTGATGACGGCATTGAAATTTACAGACTCTGTGCCGATAAAATGGAAAGAAAGGCAGAGACGCTTCTTAATTATCTTTCAGACGTGAGGATTTCACCTATGAGAGAAGGGGATATTCCTGCTGTTGCCGGAATAGAAAAAGAGTGCTTCTCTGAGCCCTGGTCTGAAAAAGGTCTTACCCAGGAGCTTGAAAATGAAAATGCAGTTTTCTTTGTGGCTAAGATTTTTGACGATGTTGCAGGATATATGGGTATGCATACTGTTCTTGATGAGTGTTATGTTGCCAACGTAGCTGTCAGAGACAGCTGCAGAAGAAAGGGCATCGGAAGCAGACTTCTTAAGTATGCAGAGAAGAAGGCAAGGGAAAGAAATTGCTCCTTCATAAGTCTTGAGGTCAGGGTGAGTAACGAGAGTGCAATTGCTTTGTATTCAAAGGAAGGCTATGAAAAAATCGGTGAACGCAAGGATTTTTATTCTGCACCTAAGGAAAATGCGCTTATTATGACAAAGGTGCTTAATCTGTAAAAGAGGTATAAAAGCATGAATGAAATTATAAAAAGCCTTTTTGAAAGAAAAAGTGTACGGCAATTTATCGACAGAGATATCGATGAGGAGACAAGGGAAAAGCTCCTTCTTTCAGCTGTTCAGGCCCCTACGGCAGGTAATCAGCAGCTTTATACAATACTCGATATACGCAGTCAGCAGATAAAGGATAAGCTTGCTGTTTCCTGCGACAATCAGCCCTTTATAAAAAAAGCGCCTATGGTGCTGATTTTCTGCGCTGACTGTAAAAAGTGGGACGACGCTTACCAAAGTATCGGTCTTACTCCAAGAAAGGCAGGAGCCGGAGATATTCTTCTTGCTGTAGAGGATGCTATGATAGCTGCCCAGAATGTTGTTGTTGCTGCAGAGAGCTTAGGTCTCGGCTCATGCTATATAGGAGATATTCTTGAAAACAGAGAGTATCATAAGGAGCTTCTTAATATCCCTGATATGGTTATGCCCATTGGTATGCTTGTAATCGGATATCCTTCTGAAGCGGCAATAAAAAGAGAAAAGCCTCAGAGATGCAGTATAAAGCATATTGTTCACAGAGACGGCTACCGTGAAATGGACGGTGCTGAGCTTAAAGAAATGCTTTCCTATAAGGCAGGGGAAAAGTCCTATGAAGAATGGCTTACTGCATTCTGCAACAGGAAATACGATTCGGATTTTTCAAAGGAAATGACGCGTTCGGCCGAGGCATATCTTAAAGAATACGAATAAAAATAACCCGTGTCGGTGACACGGGTTTAATTTTTTTATCAGATTGTTGTGAAAAGGTCGATTTCTTCGACTTCTTCAATTTCTTCAAGCTCAGCATAATCGGTTGCCTTTACCTTAGCTTTTGCTTTTACCTTTTTGGGCTGAGGCTTATTCTGATTTTTCAGAGCCAAAGCAAGAACGAGAATGATTATAAGAGCTGAAACTGCAACGGCAGCAATTATGATAATGAAATTATCAGAGAGAATAGCTGCAAATGTACCAACGGAGGGATATATCGAATATATTACGCCTTTGCAGTCATCTCTTGATACAAGAGTACGGCTGCCCTCGTTTTCGGTTACGAGAAGAACAACACCGTCATCGTTTGTGATGCTGTCACTTCTTTTGCCGAATTCAAAGGTTCTGTTGTTGTAATCGATATAAGCGAATACATCTCCGTCCTGAGTGTCTTTCTTTTCTGTTATAATAAGGTCACCCTTGCTGATGCCAAGATCGGTGTAATCCTTATCGGCAGTAAAGAAATAGAATGTATCGTTAGTTGCCTTTCCTGTGTTTACAGGAATAAGAGTTTTAAATACCGTAGCAGTTGAGCCGATGAAAACAAGTAAGGCAAGGACAAGACACAAGAAGCTTTTCAAAAGAGTATTGTCGGAATTCTTCTTGCTTTCCTTTACTTTTTTTACTTTCGGAGGCTTTGCTGCTGTCTTTTCTTTTTCCTCGTCTTCCTTTATCCAGCCGGGTGTATAGTTTTCGGGAAAGAGAAAATCATTTTCTGAGGCTTCTGAAGAAATGTTTTTATTTCCATCAGCGTTATGTGATACATATTCAGGGATACTGAATTCATCAGCATCGGCTTCGTCGGAATTGTATTTCTGCCGATAATCGGTTTTTTCATCGGTTGCTTCGGCAGAAATATCATAAAAGCTCTTCTGCGCCTCGGGAGCAGAGAGTTCGTTATCAAATTCAGCAACCGGTTCCGTAAAAGTTTCGGACTCTTCCTCGTTTTCCTGCTGTTCAGTTCCACGCTTTTCCATCATTCTGAGCTTCTTTTTTTCTTTTCTTGAAAGCTTTTTATAAGGAACGTCATCGTCCTCCTCGTCGTTCATAATACGCATATATTCGTCCATAAGACCGCTGCGGTCAGGCTTTACGTTTTCATGTACGGCGGGAGTGCTTTCCTCTTCGGTTATATTTTCGAAAAGCTCAAAGGAGGGCTTTTCATTTTTTTCTTCTTCGGCTTCGGGAGCTGTTAACTGAGGCTCCTCTTCTGCTGCTTCTTCTTCAGAAAAATCTTCAGCAGCTTCTGCTTCGGGTAAGTCTTCAATAAAATTATCTATATTATCGGAAAGACCCATAGATCTTCTGATTTCATCAGCAATTCTGTCTATGTCCTCAGCAACATCTGAAAGAACTGCACTTTCACTGGTTTTTTCAACCAGAGTAGTACCTCTTTTTATAGCTTTTTCTGCAGCAAGAGTTTTATCGAACATACTGTTCAGCTCGTCAAGCTTTTTAGGGCGGTAGCCTGCCATTATATCACTTCCTTAATTTAGAGTTCTGATACATCAGTAAGCGTTCTTTTCAAGAACCTGGTCAATCATCTCACTGATGTTCTTGAGGTTTTTCATAACTGTGGTATTTTCAGTTCTGAGTTCAACGGATTTTTCCATAGCCTGACGGATAATTCCTTTTGATTTCTCGTGGGCTGCTTCAATAATCTCGTTGGCTCTGCGGTCTGCATCAAGCTTGATTTTTGCAACAGTTTTGCTAAGCTCTGCAAAGACCTTTTCGATAACCTCACTCTGATTGTTTTCTTCAATTGTGAAGTATATGCCAAGCTCCTGCATATCATTTTTTATCTGCTCGAATTTCTTTTCATTTTCTTCACCCCAGGCGATTGCATTTGAATACTCCTTCTGAATCATATCGATATATTTATCGACTTCCTGGATATTGTAGCCGTTAGCCTCAACGGTAAAATTTACGTTAGCCATGTTGAACACTCCTTAACTGGGATAATTAACATTTATTCATCGTAAATTATACCTTATCCGAGAAGAAATTTCAACACAGTTCACATAATTTTTACAGGGTTATATATTAAAAATCATTCTACGGTTACAGATTTTGCAAGATTACGGGGTTTGTCAATATCACAGCCTTTTTCCAGTGCCGTATAGTAGCTCATCAGCTGAAGAGCCACAGCTTCTGTAATAACCGAAAAGATATCGGGAACATCGGGAAGAAAGAAAACATTGTTTTCATCGGTGAATTCCTTTCTGAATTTTTCCTTTGTGAATATTATAACAACGGCACCTCTTGCCTTTACCTCCTTGATGTTGGATAGCGTCTTTTTAAGAAGAGCCTCTTCACAGCAGAGCGCCACAACAGGCGTACCCTTTTCAAGAAGAGAAATAGTTCCGTGCTTAAGCTCACCTGCTGCGTAGGCTTCCGTGTGGATATAGCTGATTTCCTTCATCTTCAGACTTCCTTCAAGTGCAGCTGCATAGTCGGCACCTCTGCCTATAAAATAGCCGTCAGTGTGACCCTTGAAGAGTGAGGAAAGCTCACGGATTTTATTTTCTTCAGCTAAGATTTCGTTTATTTTTGAGGGGATAAGCTCTGTTTCCTTCAAAAGAATTTCAAGCTCACGTTTTTTTAGCTGCCATCTTTCGTGGGCAAGGCATAAAGCAAAAAGATAAAGGGAAATAAGCTGGGCAGAGTATGCCTTTGTTGTGGCTACGGCTATTTCGGGGCCTGCATTTGTGTAAAGTATATTTTCACTTTCCCGTGCAAGGGAGCTTCCGGCTACATTTACTACGGAGAGTATTTTCGCTTTTTTCTCTTTTGCTTTCAGAAGAGCAGCAAGAGTGTCGGCTGTTTCTCCACTCTGACTTATAAAAATACATAAGGTTTTTTCATCAACGGGTACAGAGCCGTAACGGAACTCACTTGCAACTTCGGCAAGGCAGGTTATATTGCAAAGCTTTTCTGTTATTATTTTCCCTGCAATACCCGCGTGATAAGCAGAGCCGCAACCGATAAAACAGATTTTTTCAAGAGTGAAAAAGCTTTTTTTGAGCTTTTTTATCTGTGGCAGAAGCTCACCACCCTCTGTATAGCTATTAATAAGCTCTTTTAAAATGCGTGGCTGCTCATGAATTTCTTTGAGCATAAAATGTCCGAATTCTCCTTTATCTGCACTTTCGGGGGACCATAAAACAGGCTCGGCATATTTGTCAAGCCTTCTTTTGCTGAAATCGTAGAAGGACAGACTGTCTTTTTCTAAAAGGGCAACCTCCTTTTCTTCAAGAGCATAAATTTCTTTTGTATAAGAGAGAAGAGCAGTAACATCTGAAGAAAGAAAACTTCCCTCTTCGTTTCTTGCGCATATAAGCGGACTGCCTTTTCTGACGGCGTAAATCCGTTCGGGATAATCTCTGCACACAATACCAAGAGCATAAGAGCCTTCAAGCAGAGAGAGCGTTCTCTTCAGAGCTGAAATAACATCTCCCGAATAATATTTTTCAAGAAGATTTACAATAACCTCTGTATCTGTCTGAGATCTGAAGGTAAAACCTTCGCTTATCAGCTCCTTTTTAAGAGGCAGATAGTTTTCTATTATTCCGTTATGGACAACGGTGAAAAGTCCGCTGTGACTTATATGAGGGTGAGAGTTGGTGTCTGAGGGCTCACCGTGAGTTGCCCACCTTGTATGACCGATTCCGCAAGTAGCAGTGCTGCCGCAGTTTTTCAGCTTTTTCTTCAGCTCATCAAGTCTGCCCTGAGCCTTTACGGTTTTTACTCCTTCCTTTTCACAAAGGGCAATACCCGACGAATCATAACCTCTGTATTCAAGGTCTGAAAGTCCTTTTATAAGATAAGGCACAGCAGGCTTACTGCCTATATAACCGATTATTCCGCACATAAATAATCTCCTTTCACTGAAAAGTCTTTTACTTTTTATTATTTTATGTTATAATCAGTACAAATATTGATTATACTTTCTGCTTTCAGGGAGGAATTATGGATTTTATATTATATTTTTTTCTTTCTGCACTTTTTCTTTCCGTGCTGATTTTTATAATTGCTGAAATCAAGGCTCACAAGGGTAATGCTGAGGGAGAGAAGGATTATCTTCTGATTTTAGGCTGCCGAGTAAGAGGAAATGAGGCTGAGGAAACTCTTTATATGCGCTGTGAAAAAGCTGCCGAATATCTCTGCACTCATAAAAACACCGTAGCTGTTGCCTGCGGAGGGATTGTACACGATGACCAGTATGTAAGTGAGGCTCAGGTGATAAGTGAAATCCTTGCTTCGAAGGGTGTGGAAAAAGAAAGAATTATACTCGAGGATAAATCACGCACTACGGTTCAGAATTTTGTCAATGCCCGTAAAATAATTGACGGCAGAGGAGCCTTTGACTCCGATAAAATAGCTATACTTTCAAGTGATTTTCATCTTTTAAGGTCATCGGTTATTGCCCGTAAGACAGGACTCATCTGTCAGACAGTAGCTGCACCTTCACCGAAAAAAGAGCTTGTGAAAAATTATATAAGGGAATACTTTTGTTTTATTATCCTTATAGCGGGAGGTAAATGATTATGGCAAACGTAAATATGAAGGCATACAAGGTCAGTGAAATTGTTTTTAATAACAAGGTGAACGGAAAGGTTCAGCTGAAGCTGAGCAATAAGGTTTCCCATAACGTAAAGTACGGTAAAAACGGATTTTGTGAGGCTGTGCTTACTGTTGAGGTTTTTGATAAGGAAAATATTGATGTGCTTAATGCAAAGGTTACTGTAAACGGTGTCTTTACTGTTGAGTCGGGTATAGAGAAGGAGTTTGTCCATGTGGAAACCTTTAAGGAGCTTTTCCCCTTTGCCAAGTCACTTATCACAACAATATCTGCCAATGCAGGAATACCGCCTATAATGGTTAAGAATGTAGATATTGAAAAGCAGGAAATTTACCGCTTTGAAATGAATCCCGATGTACAGTGAGGTAAGAAAGAATGTCAGAATTACTAAGTCAGTTAAAGGATGAAGAGCTTGATTTTACCGTGCGCTTTACGGATACGGACGGCGTTTACGGTGAGTATGAATTTCTTGATATAATTCTTTATAAGGGAAGCGAATATGCCGTTGTTGCACCTTTGGAGGATGACGGATATGTAGATATTTTCCGTATTATTCAGAAGGACGGCAAGGAAGCTTATCAGAGAGAAGAGGACGATACTGCTCTTGAAGAGATATTCGGAATCTTCAGAAGAAAGAATGAGGATGAATTTGATTTTGAATAAGGGCTGTTATTTTAAGAACAGACCGTGAAAAAAACAGATGTATTTAAGCTGAGTTATCACTTGATACATCTGTTTTTATTATTACAGAGATTTGATTTTTACGGCTTATAATCGGTAAGAGCCCTGAATACATATCCTTCTTCTCTTGCTTTATCTATAATTTCACCGAGAGCATCGGCGTTGTCTCTTGAAACGCTGTGAAGAAGAATAATTGCACCGTCATGAAGCCGTGACATTACTTTTTCGACAGCATAGTCCTTGCCTCTTACAAGCTCAGTATTCCAATCATCATAAGCTACCGACCAGAAAACACTCATATAACCGAGAGAGTCAATAAGCTCAAGTGCATTTTCCGTATATTCACCTGCAGGGAAACGGAAATATTTTGCCGCATAGCCGAAATTTTCGCGCAGATAGTTTTCTGTTTCTTCTATTTCCTTTGCCATCTGCTCTCTTGTGATATCTGCAAAGGAAGGGTGAGTTGAGGAATGGTTTCCTACAATGTGACCCTCTTTTATCATACGTGCAATTAAATCCTGTTCAGCTCTTATATGGTCGAGGGCGCAGAAAAATGCTGCGGGAACATTCTTTTCCTTCAGTACATCAAGAATCCTTGCTGTAAGATTTTCGTATTCATATCCGCAGTCAAAGGTAAGATACAGCACCTTGTCCTTGCTTACGGTATCAAGAGTTACTGCACCGTATTTGTCGAAGCTTTTCTGAAATTCAACAACGGTATGATGGGGCTTTGAGTCTGAAGCGGGACCGTGGGAGTGAGAAAGCTTTTTTTCTGAAATCCCGTCAGGTGCCTCTGATGCTTTATATGATACCGAGGGAAGGGGAGAAAGACCTGAAAGAGTATCTGCCGCCGTACCTTTTATTATCATCGGATTATCTGTACTGACATTGTTTTCATCAAGGACCGTTGAAGAATTTATCTGAGAATTTATTTCTTCAGCTGAGGGCGTTTCGGTGCTGCTTTCCGATGAAGCTGTATCAGCAGTAAGATCCTTATCCTCTTTAACAGCTTTGCAGGCAGTAAAGGTGAAAAGTAAAATAAAAACCAGAAGAAATGATATATGTTTTTTCATAAGCTGTCTCCTTAATATAATATGTAACTTAAGGGAACAGTCCCTTAAGGTTATTTGAACATATACCCTATGTCTCCGGCAATGTTTTCTACGGTTTTCATAGCCTTGTTCATATTTTTCTTCATTGAACGTTTCATACCGCTGCCACTCATCATACCTTTGATAAAGGCTGTGGCACCGCCTACTGCCATACCGATACCGATGCCGGTCATCAAGCTGTTCTTCTTCATTTTATCCCTCTTTTTTTATTTTGTTCCTGAATACGGGCAGATTAACCCGAAAGGACAGTTATAGCATTTGCTTCATACACTCAATTATCAGATGTAATTTTTTCTTGTACTATTTCTTTTTGAAATAAAGTGTGATACAATTGCTTTCAGTAAAAACATATCAGGAGGCATTTATGTCAAAAATAAATATAGTTCTTGTTGAACCGCAGATTCCTCAGAATACGGGAAATATTGCAAGAACCTGTGCAGCAACGGGTGCTTCACTTCATCTTGTAAAGCCTATGGGATTTACTGTTGACGATAAAAAATTAAAAAGAGCAGGCCTTGATTACTGGCATATGCTTGACATAACTTATTATGATAACCTTGACGTTTTTTTTGAAAAAAACAAGGGTGGTAATTTTTTCTATCTGACAACCAAGGGCAGAAAAATTTATACGGAGGTTTCTTATCCCGATAACACTTTTATTGTTTTCGGAAGAGAGGATGCGGGTCTGCCTGAAGAGCTGCTGAAAAATAATGAGGAAACCTCCCTGAGAATACCTATGGTAAATGATGCGAGAAGTCTTAATCTTTCTAATACTGCTGCCGTTGTAACCTATGAAATACTCCGTCAGTGGAATTATCCCGATCTTTTATGTGAAGGTCAGCTGACAAAATTCAGCTGGTAAAGGGAGGAAAGAAAGGCGCCGAAAAAACTGAAAGTATCGAAAAATCTTTTAGTTTTAAAAGTATAAAATGAAAACCGTTGTAAAAGACTGAAGCTGATACAACGGTTTTTGCTGTGTTGATTGTTTATATTATTTTGTTTTTACGCTTTTAACGGTAGAGTACATACCGTAGATGTTTTTGCCTTCTGTAGTCTTATAAGCCTTTACTCTCACATAATATTTCTTCTTACTGTTGAGAGATGAGATTTTCAGCTTGGTTTTCTTTGAGCCCTTGACGGTAATTTTTTTGCTGTTTTTCATTTCTTTATTTGTTGAATAATAAACAACATAGCCCTTTGCACCCGAAACCTTATTCCAATTTACCGTAAGGGAATCGTCACCGGCAGTAAGAGTGATTTCAGGGGCAGAGAGAAGTGTTACCGTATTTTTCTTGCTGCTGTAGCTTCCGCTGCCGGAGGCGTTGACAGCTCTTACCCTGAAATAATACTTTTTATTTGCCTTGAGCCCTTTTACGGTGCAGGATGTTTTTTCGGTCGATGTTTTCTTCTTCCATTCGTCACCGTCGGTGCTTATGTATATTTCGTAGCTTTTGGCTGACTTGGTTTTGCTCCAGCTGAGCTTAAGCTCAGTGGCCTTTACGGAAGATATCTTAAGATTTTTCACCTTGTCGGGCTTTGTTGTAACAGAAACCTTTTTTGCCTTGCTTCTGAAATCCTCGTTACCGGAGCTGACACAGGTGATTACCGTGAAGGTGTATTTTGTTCCCGGCTGAAGGTCCTTGATTTTGCAGGAGGTGCCCTTGACTGATGAAAGCTCCGTATAGGCTTTTGAAGCTTTGTCATATACGCTTATAATATAGCTGTCAGCACCCTTTACCTTTTCCCAGCTGAGTGTTACTGATGTTGTGCCGGGCTTTGCTCCTAAAGATGCTGTGGCAGGCAGAGTGATTTTATACTCAAGGGATTTGCTGCCTCTGAAGCCGTTTTCTTTGATGCCCTCAACTATAATAACTCCCGTACCGGGAAGTGTATCAGAGGAATACCTGACAGTATAATGAGTACCTTTTTTGAGCTTTTTGCCGTTGTAGGTTACCGTTACGGATGGTCTTACAGCTTTACCGGTGTAGTATTTTTTTGAATCATAAGAAAAAGAGCAGGAGCTTATACTTACACTGTCGTCGGGATTGAAGCTGTCAACGTATTCAGCCTTGTGTCTTTCTACAAAATTTTTGCAGTCAAGGTCAAGGTCGGGGTCGGTAAAAAGGAAGCCCTCATAAGAGTTGCTTTCGGATCTTACCACGTTGCAAAGGTCTGCCGTGTACCATTTTCCGTCAAGATAAACCTGACTCCAGGCGTGGTTTTCTTTTTCGTTTACGGGAACGATTGCAGGTATACCTACGGCATTACATAAATCCTTGAAGGCATTGGCGTAACCGCCGCATACGGTTTTTCCGCGTACAAGAGCATAGTAGGGATCGTTTGTCCAGCCGGTATAGTATCTGTATACAACATTTTCATCAAGCCAGCTGAGGAAATAATCGGCAAATTCTCTGTCGGTAGAGCAGGTTTTCTTTGCTTCGTTTATGATGGAGAGAAGCTTGTCTGTATAAGCTTTTCCCAAACTGTCCGTTGAGCCGTTGAGTTTAAGCGTTGCACAGGCACTGTATTTTTCACCACCGTTATGTGAGGTGACAAACATTTCCATTTTATTATAACGGCTCCAGTCGGTCCAGAAATTGCCGAGGGCTTTTTTGTATTTGAAAAGGGTATTGCCGAAGGTGTCAAGGTCGGTACCGTGTGTGCCCGGCTTATAGTAAAATCTGACAGACACCTGACAGTAATCGTTTACGGGCTCACCCATAAGAGACTGAGCAATATCACTCACGGCATAGTACATTTCTTCCTGGGTGATATCCCACGTCGGATAGTCAATATAAAGTGTGTTGTCCTCGTAGCCCGTAAAGCTTTCGGAATAAGAGTAAAGCCTTTCCTTTACTTCACTTTCAGACATAGCAGCCTGAGTGCTGAAGGAGAAACAGAGGGCAAAAATCACAAAGAAAAAAGCAACACCTGTATATTTCCTTATATTACGGATGAATAATGTTTTCATATCCTGGCTCCTTTATATTTTTTCTCCTTGCAATACGCGAGTATAGTTTCATCAACTTACTTAAAAACCTTGTCTATGCTCATTCCTGCATAGGCATTAAGCTCAGATGAAGCAATGTTTCCACTTAAATATTCATAGTAGCCCTGAGCGCCTACCATAGCGGCGTTATCACCGCAGAGAGAAAGCTCAGGCAGATATAATTTCCAGCCGTTCTTTTTACAAAGCTCCTCAATATCTTTTCTGAGAACAGAGTTAGCTGAAACACCGCCGGCAAGAACAAGAGTCCTGTGACCGAAATCCTTCATGGCCTTTTCTGTGTTTTTGCAAAGACAGGAGCTTACGCTTTTCATAAAGGAGGCGCCGAGGTCTTTTTCGTTTATTTCCTCACCCTTCTGCTTTGCGTTGTGCATTATGTTGATAACTGAGGTCTTAAGTCCCGAAAAGCTGAAATCGTAGGGAGCGTTTTCTACCTTTGGTGTGGGGAATTTAAAGGCGGTACAGTCACCGTCCTTTGCAATACGGTCAAGGTTAAGTCCGCCGGGATAGGGAATCCCCATAGTACGTGCGGCTTTATCAAGAGCTTCACCGGCTGCATCGTCACGTGTTCTGCCTATGACGTTAAAGTCAGTGTAGTCTTTTACTTCAACCATAAGGGTATTGCCTCCGCTGACAACAAGACAGAAAAAGGGAGGCTTAAGGTCCTTGTGTGTAATATAATTTGCCGCAATATGAGAACGCAGATGGTGAACGGGAACAAGGGGAATACCCGTTGAGAAAGAGAGTCCCTTTGCGTAGTTTACACCTACGAGAAGAGCTCCGATAAGACCCGGTGCATAGGTAACTGCAATGGCATCGATATCCTTAAGCTCACATTCTGCATCGCTGAGGGCTTTACGGGTAACGGCAGAAATAGCTTCTGCGTGACGGCGCGAGGCTATTTCCGGCACAACACCGCCGTATATTTTATGCTCTGCCACCTGAGAAGATACTACGCTTGAGAGAACCTCTCTTCCGTCCTCAACGACGCTTGCCGCAGTTTCGTCACATGATGATTCAATTGCAAGAATTTTCATAGCTGTCATTCCTTTTTAGGTAAAGTCACTGCTGAAAATCTGCCCCTCAGGTATAAAACAAGGACGGATTAACAGTGAAATAATTTTTGTTTTGTCATTAACAGTAGTATTATAACATAAAAAGGACTAAAAAAACAACATACAAGGCCTTAAAACAATTGAAAAACCGTTGTAAATATGTTATCATATTACCGAACACATGCTAAAAGCAAAGGAGAAATAAAAATGAAAGTAATCGTATTAGATAATCCTGTGCAGATTTCTGAAGCAGCAGCAGATATTATTATCAGACAGGTAAACAATAAGCACGGAAGTGTTCTCGGTTTTGCAACGGGTGCATCTCCTGTAGAAACTTACAAAAGAATTATCGAAGCCTACGAAAAGGACGAGGTTTCACTTAAATACATAACAACCTTCAATCTTGACGAATATGTAGGTCTTGACAGAGAAAATGTCAACAGCTATTTCTATTTTATGAAGGATAACCTTTTCGGTAAAACAGACGTTGATTTTGACCGCGTAAACTTCCTTTCAGGTACAGCTGAAAACGCTGAAGAGGAATGTGAAAGATACAGCGCCAGAATCAGAGAAAGCGGCGGAATCGATATTCAGATTCTCGGCATAGGCACAAACGGTCACATCGGCTTCAACGAGCCCGGTGATAAGTTTGCTGACGGACCCTTTGCCGTAAAGCTTACTCAGAGCACAATTGACTCCAACAGAAAATATTTTGAAGCTGTAGGCGACACAATGCCCGAGTATGCACTTACTATGGGTATCGGTGATATTATGAGAAGCAGAAAGATAATTCTTATTGCTACAGGTGAAAGCAAGGCAAAGGCAGTAAAGGCACTGGTTGAGGGTGAGGTTACTCCCTCCTGTCCTGCAAGTATTTTACAGCTTCACCGTGATGTAACTGTATTCCTTGATAAGGAAAGCGCATCACTTTTATCTGAGAGATAATCAGGCTTTTCTTTAAAGTCTGTTTATCAGAATAAGCAACGGAGGTGAACGGGTTATTATATGAGTATTGATAATAAAAAACTTAAGGTCTGTCCTAAAATAACCGAAGCATCTGTTGTTAAGGGCGGAAAAATAAAGCTGTACTGGACGGCTGTACCTGAGGCGGAAAAGTATTGTGTCAAGCGCTCAGAAAAGCCTGACGGTGAATATGAAAATCTAAAATGGACTAAAAAAACGGCCTATACGGATGAGGATGTCCGTAAAGATGTTGCCTATTGGTATAAGATAGTAGCGGCCAAGGAGCTTGAAAAAAAGAAAAAATCAAAAACAACCAGTCCTATCGCAGGTCAGATTGTTTCGGATATACCGGCACCCTTTGATGTAACGGCTGTGCCCGTGAGTGAGAATAATGAAATCACTCTCAGATGGGTATCACCGGGAGATAACTATAATTTTGTAATCAATCGCAGAAACAACTTCTTCAATCAGATTCTTCCCGTAGGTGAGGTTGAAAAGGCTGAATTTACGGACAGAGATATAGTTCCCGGTCAGGTTTATCATTACAGCGTTCAGTGCGTTATAAACAGTGAAGACGGACGCAGACAAGGTAATTTCAGTAAGGAGATTTCCTGTATATGTCTTGACTGCGGAGAGATTGTTGAAGCTAAGACCGGTGCCTTCGGAAAGGCATTTATTCAGGTCAGAATTGTTGCCGGTGCTGACGGATATATTCTTGAACGAAGCTCTGACGGTGGAAGCTTTGAAGAGGTCGCAAGAACGGACTCAGGTGTTGATCTCAGATTCACCGACAAGGCCGGAAAGCTCTTTACAACATATTATTACAGAACAAGAGCCTTCAGAAAAGTCGGTGACAAGGAGTTTGTCAGTGAGGCTTCTGAGAGTGTAAAAGTCAAAACAAGATAAAATTTGACCTAAATTATTGACTAATTGTCTGAGTTAGGTTAAAATAAGAACACAAGGAAAAAATTTAAACGGAGGTAGACCAATATGAAGAAAAATCTTAAGAAATTTATTTCTGTTCTCCTTTCACTGCTTATGCTTATGTCAGTGATGAGCGTAGGCGCTTTTGCTGAAGATGCAACAAATACAGAGCCTGCACCTGAAACAGAGACACACAGAAACTTCTATCAGGTTATGGTTGATTTCTTTATGGAAATCGTCTCATTCTTCAAGTACATTTTCTACGATGTATTCCGTGGCGAGCAGCCCGTATAATGAACTGAAAATCAAAGAGAGCAGCATATGCTGCTCTCTTAGTTTATCGAAAAGTATTTTCGATAAACTGTCAGACTGCCGAGAAAGTTACAAGATGTCCTTTTCTTCACTCCGAAGGCGTACAGAGGTACTCCGAGAGGGTGAAAAAAGGGCAAAACAATGCAAAAACGGACGAAATTCGATGTTTCGTCCGTTTTTATAGCTTGCTTTGCTTTAGCTTAATTCTTTGATTTTTATATATTTTTTGGCATTGTTGTTCTTGTGATTTTATCGACAGTCTGAGAGAGCAGCGTGTGCTGCTCTCTTTTTTGTTTATGCTTCGTATTTTTCTATTATTTCCGTAAGTATCTCTGCTGCATCCTCAACAATTTTAAGACAGGGCCTTTTTTTATAATATTCTGCTGTTCTGTCATCGGGCTTTGAGGAGCTTTCTGCTTTCACAGACAGACTCAGAAGCTCTCTGCAGATAACGGTAGAGTGCAGTGAAATAAATTTTTCGGAAAATTCTCTTACAAGGTCATAGTTTTTCTGCTTGCTTTCACTGTCATCTCCCTCGGTTGCTGCACAGAGAGATCCCAGTACCATAGCTGAAGCCGATACTGCACCGCATACCTCTCTCATTCTGCCAATACCTCCGCCGAGACCTGCGGAGATTTTTTTTGCCGTTTCTTCATCGATGTCGAAGCGGTGGCAGAAGGCACAGAATACAGATTGGGAACAGTTGAAGCCTTCGAGGAATAATTCCCTCGCTCTTTCTTTTTCTGTCATAGCTTTTCTCCTTTTAAGAATGAAATAAGTGCCTCAGCGGAATTTTCGGGAAGGTCGAGAGTAAATTCCGCCTCGCGCATATTCTGAAGATAGTGAGCATCGGAAGAACGGATAAGAGCTTTACCTTTTAAGGCAGGATAAAGCTCTCTGTATTTTTCTTCGTCAGCATCGGGCGTCAGCTCGAAAGCTCCGACGCTCAGGCTTTCCGGGAAGTCACCTAAAGCAGAAATAATGCTGTAGGAGCTTCTGTTGATATGTGCAGGGTAGCAGATTCCCGAATATTCAGCTACCTTGTCGGGAAGCTCATCTATGCTCAGAGAAGAGGCAAGGGTGAGAAGGATTTCTTCCTTGCCCTTTATTCCGTCCTCTGTATCCATAATAAGCTGTTCACCGAAAATCTTTTCTTTATTTTTTACGGGTGGCATAGTCGTTCTGATAAAACGGCTGAATTCCATAGCTTTTTCAATTGTAGGAAAAAGGCATATGTTATGTATTTCCTCACTTGTACAAAGCTCCATTCCCGGCACAACCGTAAGATCGATATCTCTTCCGACTTTTACTGCACTTTCACAGTTTTCACAGCTGTTATGGTCAGTAAGGGCAATAATATCGTATCCGAGGAGCTTTGCCATATTTACAAGATTATACGGGGACATATCATTGTCACCGCAGGGGGAGAGACAGGAGTGAAGATGAAGGTCGTAAAAAAGCTTCATATCAGCTTTGAAATTTCAACAGAAAGGCTGTATGCATTTTTATCGCTCATAAGAAAGGTAATATCCTGCTGAAGAGCTTTTTCTTTTGCTGCATCGTCAAGAGGTGCGTTTTCCGTAAGGATAATACAGGCACAGTCGGTAAGAACAGCAACAGCAACGGAATTGACATTACCCATAACCGTAAGCCAGGCATCTCCTTCCTTTGCTTTTGACATAACCCACGAAAGAAGATCACCGCTGTAACAGCCGGTAACCTCCCTTTCAAGGTCGCCTTCCGTAAGAATTTTTAAATCTAATTTTTCGGCAAGTTCTTTAACTTTCATTTTTATCTTCACCTGTGTCTTCTGTGATTATTTTATTTCTGAAGGGGAGAGGAAGCCAGTCTTCGTCTTCACCGGTTGGGTCAGTCTGGAATTTTCTTAGCAGACAGTCATTTTCCGTAGCATAGCCTCTTACAATATCGTCAGCAAGAGCGTGACAGGAGGGGGCTCCGCAGATACCGCAGTCAAGACCGGGCAGAGATGCTTCAATTTCTCTGAGCTTTGACATCATACGCATAGCTTTTATAACATTATCTGCAAGCTTCATTGCGGGGGACGGTGTAAGCTCAAGGGTCCACGCAAGATCGTCAAGGTCAAAATCGCTGGAGATACTGTTGCAGGAGACGGGCATAAATTTTCTCAGCCTCTGTATACGGGCTTTTGCAACATAGGGGTTTTCAACGGTAAGAACACCGCCTACACATCCGCCGGTGCAACAGTTGAGCTCTATAAAGTCAAGGTCGTTGAGCTTTTCATCCTCAAGCTCTTCAAGAACCTTTATGACATTTTCTATTCCGTCAGCGGCAAGGTATCTTTCTTTAAGGAGTCCTGCTGCTTCACCGCCGCTGCTTGCCCAGCCTACACCGATAATTCCCGATGAATTGAGATTTTCAAGCTCCTCAGGCTGAAGTCTGTCCATAGTCTGCAGGAGTACAGGGTAGATATCCTTGATAGCAAAAGCACCGTTGATATCGGATTTCTCGTAGCAGAGAGGTGAACGGATAGCTGTTCTTTTGGCAGGGCAGGGTGAAATAAAGAATACACCGATTTCTTCGTCACTGAGACCGGTTTTTGCTCTTGCTTCTTCTCTTGCTTCCTTTGCCGCAATATCAATGGGGGCGCAAAGGGGGAGAAGGTTAGGTATAAGATTCGGGAATCTTGTTCTTATAAGTCTTAAAACGGCAGGGCAGGCTACGGATATAACCGGTTTTTTCAGCTCACCCGTGTCAAACATAATTCTTGTTGCACTGCTGATTAATTCGGCACCCTTACTTACCTCCACAACATCGTCAAAGCCCATTTTCTTAAGTCCGGTCAGTACATAGTCAACATTCTCAAGATTGTTGAACTGACCGTAAAGGGCGGGAGCAGCAAGAGCAATTCTGTGCTTGAATTTGAGAATTTCATTAAAATGCTCGGTAACTGCATATTTTGCATGATGGGGGCAAACCCTTATACATTCACCGCAATCTATACAGCGATCTGAAATTATGTAAGCTTTTTTATTTCTGACTCTTATTGCCTCGGTAGGACAACGTTTTATGCAGTTGGTACAGCCCTGACACTTGTCTGCATCAAGACGTACAGAGTGGAATGTGATGGACATAAGAGCCTCCTGTTCTTCATATTTTTTATCTTGTTACTGAATGTACACCTTCATATTGAGAGTAGTACCTACACCGATTTCTGTATCAATAGTAAATTCGTCGGTGTATTTTTTAATATTGGGAAGACCCATACCTGCTCCGAAGCCTAAGTTTCTTATATTGTCGGGAGCTGTTGAATAGCCTTCCTTCATAGCAAGCTCTATATTTTCAATACCGGGACCCTGGTCCTTGAGAGCTATAATGATTTCTGTTTCGGTGATTTCAACGTCTATTTCTCCACCGTTTGCGTGAATAACCATATTGATTTCGCCTTCATACATAGCTATGGAGACGTTTCTTATAATATTCGGGGAAATGCCCAGCTCTTTCAGAGTGCGTTTGACACTGCCTGATGCCGCACCTGCTCTTGTAAAGTCGTCACCGGGTACTTCGTAGTGAAGTCTGATGCTTTCTGACATTATTTTCCGCTGCCTCCTCTCAGACCGTTCGAATAAAGCTTGCCGCAGGAGGTAAACATTTCAAGCTCTGTACAGATCATAACCATATCTCTGTCTTCAGCCATTTCAATCATTTCAAGGGTGGGACGCTTGCCTCTTACAAAGATAATGCAGTGCATATCCATCATTTCGGCAGTACGCACTACCTGAGGGTTGACAAGTCCCGTAAGAAGGGTAGCCTGCTCTTTTACAAAAGCAAGTACATCACTCATCATATCACTGCCGCAGGCTGCGTTTACCTCTATATCGGCAAGGTCACAGCGGCATATAATTTCGCCCTCTAAAATTTCACAGATGTCTTTGATTTTCATATGAAGTCCTCCGATGAAGTTTTTTTGTACAAAAAAGGCACAGGAAAACCTATGCCTATAATAATTTTGCTATATCAGATATTCTGAAAGTTCGCTTTTTCAATTTCTTTTGTGATGATATCAAGAGCAAGGTTCCATACGGTTTTACCTGCAGCTACAAAGCCTTCCTTGTTCTTTACGGAGCAGAGCATTGCAAAGGCTTCACCGATGTTGTCACTTACATCTCCGCCCTTTTGTATGGCAAGATAATAAAAGGTGAAAGCAGCACCGTTGGAAATATTTTTATAAAAGCCCGGGGAGTTTTTCTGGACAGATTCGTACATTGCCGCAATTGCCGTGGATGAAAGAAGCTCAGAAGGAATTTCCAGCTGAAGAAGTGTTTCACAGGCAAAGACAAGAAGAACCTTTATCTGATAAAGGATATCCTGAGCAAAATATTTAGGCGCAAGATGCTCTTTTATGTTTACAACAAGACCTTCTTCACCTGTGGGCGTAACCGTTCCGAGAACGGTGCCGAGTGCTTTTGCTTTGTCAAGGTTACCGTTTACACGGTGAACAATAACACTGTCAAAGACACCTGCAAGGTCTGCACCCTTATTCAGTTCTTTTTTGCTGACATAAATCTTTACATCGCTTTCGCTCATAGTGATATTCCTTTCCTGAATCAGGCGTCAGAGCCGGCTGATTCCTTTGCTGCTGCAGCTTCAAGCTTTTTCTGTTTTCTGCGTTTTTTTGCCTTGTATGAAAGAAGATAATTGAGTGCTTCCTCGTCGGGACCGTATTCACCTACTCTTAAAGGATAGGCATTGAAGGCACCGTGAAAGTCACTGCCACCGGTCATAACAAGAGAATGCTTGGCGGCTATTTCTTTAAGAAGCTCCTGCTGCTCGGGTGTGTTTTCGGGGTGCCATACCTCTACACCGTCAAGACCGTAGGGGATAAGTTCTTCAAGAAGCTCAAAATTATTATAAAAGCCGGGATGAGCAAGAACGGCAATACCGCCTGCTTCGTGAATTGCGTCAATAATTTCAGTGGGCTCGGGATATTTCGCATCCATAAGCACGTTCATTTTGGATTCCTTAGAAAAAAGCATTTTATAGAGGTCACCGAAAACGGTGGTCGTATAACCTGCTTCCATAAGGGCCTGCATAATATGCTGCTTGAAAATGTTGGTTGAACCCTGACAGCATTTAGCAATAAACTCAGGAGTAACGGGGAATTTGTTGGCAACCTTCAGTACCATTATCTGCGCTGCTCTTTTCCTTTTGAGAGAGTTGCTTTTGCAAAGGCCTTCGAGTCTTTCAGGTCTGTCGGGAAGATAGCAGAGAATATGCGCCTTGGCATTTCTCTTGGAGTCGGTTGCGGAAAATTCAACGGCAGGAATAACATTGATGCCGTGTCTTTTACCGATAAGCTCAGCTCTGACGGTGCCTGCAAGACAGTCATGGTCAGTAATGGCAAGAGTAGTGACACCGCTGTTTTTAGCAAGGACAATTAAATCGTCAATACCCATTGTGCCGTCAGAAAGTTTTGTGTGGCAGTGTAAATCTGCTTTCATTTTTTAAACGCCCCGTTTCTTTTTTTGCCTTGACCTGTTTTCCTCTCATAAAATCTCCTTAAAAGGCCAAAAAGTCGCTATAATAATATACAATATTAATTATACTACCTAAATTTTTATTTTTCAAGTGATTTTTTCTATTAAATTTCACAAAAGATAATTTTTTATTGGAAAATTACCATTGTGCAGGGTCCTTGAGAAGACGGGTAATAATTTTTTCAAGAAGCTCGGTCAGACATGCCTCTTCTCTTTCGTTCATTTCACGGTAATCATTTACGGAGCAGTCGTCGGCATCATCACTGATTTTTCTGAGAGAAAGCATAGGTATTTTACATTTGTCACAGACTGAAGCTATAGCTGCTGTCTCCATATCAAAGGCTTCCGTGCCGAAGGTTTCATAAAAGAGCTTTTTCTTTCCGCTGTCAGTCAGGAAGATGTCACCTGTGCCGGTTTTTGCTTTTATTATGCCCGCACTTTCAAGGGCGTAGCCAAGAAGCTTTTCATCAGCATAATAAATATAATTCTGACCGTCGGGCTTTACACCTAAGGGATAGCCGATTGCACTTAAATCGTAGTCACATTCAACATAGCTTTCACCGGCTACCATATCTTCTCTTCTGAGATTGCGTACAGCGCCTGAAAGACCTGCGTTGAGAATGAAATCTGCCTTTCTGTCACTGATAAGAAAGGCAGTAGCAGAGGCTGCGTTGACCTTGCCGATACCACACTTGACACCTGTTATTTCAAGCTTTCTGTCATCACTTTCAATAATAAAAGAAACAGCCTCGTTGCCTCTGAGGGTGAACTCTTCACCACCCTTGTTTTTTGCAAAAGCTAAAAAGGGGCTGTATTCCATACCGTCGGCAAAAACAATACCTATATTTTTTTTCATATTTTTTCTTCCTTTCTTTAAGTAAAATACTTCTTTATTATACCTTAAATAAGCTGCTGATGTCAAATACTGTTATGCAGCATAGAATACTTTGAGTGTATTTTTTGCGCTTATGCAGAGAAGGTCATCGGTGGCTTTTTGCCTTAAAGGAGCTGATGGTATAACTGAAGGAAACGTTATCCTCTCTGCTTTTTATAGGGGAGCTCTGTTTTTTCGGTCTGAGCTCTCCGTTTGTTATATAATTTTTCGTTTTCACTTGCATATTAAATAATTATTTGTTATAATTTCTGCATACAGATTAACTGTTTGGAGGAAACGAAAATGAAAAATAAATATTTTGTATTATTTGTGGCTGCCGTTCTTTGCTTTACAATGTTATTCGGTACATCAGCAATGGCTCTTGATCTTGATAATATTGAAATCCCCAACGAAACAGTCGGAGATGTACTCGAGGGTGTTCTCGGTGAGGATCCCGGCGTAGTAGGAGACGGAATAAAAGACGGTATCTATGAGGGACGTGATTTTCTTCAGCTGCTGACACAGGCTATTAATAATTTCAAAATCCTTCTTACAAATTTACTTTCTGAATTCTTCGGCATGCTTGGTGTCGGTGAATCTGATTCTCTTCTCGGTTAAAATTAAATGTCGGCAATGCTTTTGTATTGCCGGCTTTTTTTGGTGAATTATAAATATGACTAACCTGAAAGGAAAAAACAGATGAAAAATTTTCTTAAAACAGGTCTGCCTTATTTTAAAAGGATGCTTGTTGTTGCAGTGCCTATAATGATTCAGTCGGGCGTTACCAATTTTGTGAGTCTGCTTGATAATATAATGGTAGGTCAGATAGGTACACTGCCTATGTCGGGTGTATCAATAGTAAATCAGCTGATGTTTGTGTTTAATCTCTGCATTTTCGGTGCTATGTCGGGTGCGGGTATTTTTACGGCGCAGTTTTACGGTAAAAAAGACAACAGCGGCGTAAAAAACACAATGCAGTATAAAATAATGTTTGCAATTTTTCTGTCTGCTGTAGGTCTTGCTGCTTTTATTTCTTCGGGAGATAAGCTGATTGCTGCTTATCTCAGCGGTGAAGCTGCTGCAGGTGATGCAGAAACAGTTATGGAATACAGCAGAAGCTATCTCGGGATTATGCTTTACGGTCTTGTACCCTTTGCTCTTTCTCAGGCTTATGCCGGTACTCTCAGAGAAACAAGTGACAGAGTTATACCTATGATTTCAACGGTTGCAGCTGTTCTTGTAAATCTTGTGCTGAACTATATACTGATTTTCGGCCATTTCGGTGCACCTGCACTCGGAATTGAGGGCGCAGCAATAGCAACGGTGATTTCACGTTATGTTGAATTTGCTATTCTTGTCCTCTGGGCACATACTCATAAGAAAAAATATCCTTTTATAAAGGGTTTGTTTACTTCTACTACTATAACGAGGAGCTTTCTTGTTAAAATTCCCCTTGTTTCTCTGCCTCTTCTTATGAATGAGGCTCTGTGGGCTTCAGGAACGGCAACGCTGAATCAGTGCTATTCCACAAGGGGACTCGATGTGGTGGCTGCGGTAAATATATTATCTACTATTACAAATGTTTTTAATGTGGCGTTTATATCCTTCGGCAGTGCAATAGGTATTGTTCTAAGTCAGATGCTCGGTGCAGGGGAGAAGGCAAAAGCAAAGCTTGCAAGCACAAGACTTTTATTCTTTGCTGTTGTATCCGTTGTACTCATAGGTTTTGTAATGATGGCTTTTGCACCCGTGTTCCCGAAAACCTTCAACACAACAGATGAAATAAGGCAGCTTGCAACATATCTTATAATGATTGCAGCAGCATTTATGCCCGTTCATTCCTTTGTGAACGCTTGTTATTTCACTCTCAGATCAGGCGGAAAGACAGTAATAACCTTTCTTTTTGACAGCGGCTTTATGTGGCTTGTGTCGGTGCCGATTGCTTTTGCATTGAGCAGATTTACAGGGATAGCAATTGTGCCTATGTATATTCTGATAAATTCGGCAGAGATAATAAAATGTATACTGGGCTTTACTTTTGTAAAAAAGGGTATATGGCTTAATACGATTGTTGAATAATAGTTTTTGAGGGTGGCTGATCAGCTATCCTCTTTTTTATATAAAAAAGCGAGGCTCAGAACGCCTCGCTTATATTTTTTGATTATGATTATGCTCTTGCTACCATTTCACCGTAAAGCTCTTTTTCTTCCTTGATGAACTGCTCGATTGCTTCAACTGAGGGCATAGCAGCTGAACAGCTGTGTGCAGAAATCAGCATTGAAGCAGAAGCTGTACCGAATTCGAGTGCGTCGATCATTTCGTATCCGTCAAGGAGACAGCGGATAAATGCACTTGCATAACCGTCACCGCCGCCGAAGCCCTTCATTGCTTTGACGGGGAAGGGCTTGATAGAATAGCTCTTTCCGTCATTGGTATATGCTGTTGAGCCGTCCTTGCCGTGCTTGATAATAACAATCTTGGCGCCGTATGAATGCCAGAGCTTTGCACTTTCTTCGTCTGATGAGCATACGCCTGTTATTGCTTCTGTAAGGTCATATTCTTCTCTTGAGCCGAGGATGATATCTGCGTTACGTGCAACCATCTGATAGTAAACAGAAATTTCATCCTTATTCTTCCATGTATATGCACGGTAGTCGATATCAAAGATTACTATAACACCGTTCTTTTTTGCAAGCATCATAGCCTTGAGAGCAGCATCTCTTGAAGGACTCATTGAAAGAGCAGTACCGGAGATAACAATTGCTTTGGCTGAAGCTATGTATTCTTCCTTAACCTCTTCAGGCTCTAACATAAGGTCTGCAATAGAGTCTCTGTACATAAGAATTGAGCTTTCGGTGGGACTCTTGATTTCGGTGAAGGTAAGACCTAATTTTTCACCGTTCTTTGCTCTGTAGATATTTGATGTGTCAATGCCGTCCTTGTTGAAGTAGTCAATAACAAAATCACCGTGCTGGTCATCGGAAACCTTACCGATGAAGCCTACCTTTTTTCCGAGTCTTGCAAGACCTACGGCAATATTGGCAGGTGAGCCGCCTACATATTTGTTGAAGTTGCAGCTTTCGGCAAGAGGTCTGTTCATATCTGTGGGATTGAAGTCGATGGCAACTCTGCCGATGGGGATAACGTCGAGGGGTTTGCTTTGGTCAAATTCTACATATTTCATAAGTATACTTCCTTTCAGATTTTTTGAATTTATATAGGGCAGACTTCTCTTGTAAAAAAGCAGAGAGTCTGCTTTTGTTACTTAAGCCTTGTTCTGTGAGTGGAAAATTTCAATATGCTTTTTTGCATTTTCGTAAGCGCCGGCAATTTCCTTCTGGTGAAGGTCGTAATAACCTTTTATTTCACCTTTTTCGTAGCCTTCTCTTACCTTTCTTTCACTTGCAGCAAAGGTAGCTGTTGCAATGTTGATTTTCTTTATTCCCTTCTGATGGCATTTTACAAAGTCCTCAGGCTCAATACCTGTTCCTCCGTGAAGAACAAGAGGAATTTCAACTCTGTCTGCAACTGCTTCGAGAATATCAAAACGGAGCTCGGGAGCTTCCTTGTAGAAGCCGTGAGCATTACCTATAGCAATTGCAAGGGCATCAACTCCGGTTTCTTTGCAGAACTCTTCGGCCTGCTCCGGTGATGTGCAGCGCATTGCAATATCTTCACTGCCGTCTTCACTGCCTCCGACACATCCGATTTCAGCTTCAACTGAGGCACCGTATTTTTTTGCAAGGGCAATGACCTTGCCTGTCATTCTGATATTTTCCTCCACGGGAAGATGTGAGCCGTCAAACATAACCGATGTAAAGCCGAGCTCAAGAGCCTTTTCTATACATTCAAGGCTTGTTCCGTGGTCAAGATGAACAGCGACGGGAACCTTCGCATTTTTTGCTGCTGCCAGCATAGCAGGTCCGATTATTTCAAGGGGGGAGTGATTGAGCCTTACCTCTGCAATCTGCAGAATGATAGGGGAATTCATTTCTTCGGCAGCTTTTACAATACCTAAAATCATTTCCATATTTGCAACGGAAAATGAGCCGACAGCATAATTCCCTTCCTTTGCTTTGTAAAGAAGCTCTTTCATATTTACTAATGACATAACAATTCTCCTTTATTCTATTGACTTGAGAGATTCTACCATATCAACCTTTTTAAGCTTGTTATGAAGAACAATATTTACTGTCATCGAGAAAGCAAAGGACAGCACAGCTGCATAAACAAAGCTCATAAAGGATATATCTCTTACGAAGGTGATGATATCAACCTCTGCAACCATAAGCACAAGCCGGTGTATGATAACACCCCAGAACAGACCTTCGAGAGTACCTATAACCGTAAGGATGATATTTTCTCTGAAGATATAGGCTGAGACCTCCATATCATCAAAGCCGAGAACCTTTATTGTTGCAATCTCCTTTATTCTTTCGGTGATGTTGATAACAGAAAGATTATAAAGGACGACAAATGCCAGAAGACCTGCGCAGGAGATAAGTATTATGACAATATAGTTTATTGAATTCATAATATTCTGGAAGGAGTTCTGAATCTGACTTGTGTATGCAACAGCACTGATTCCGTATTCGGACATAAGAGTTTTTGCAAGGTTGTTCTTCTGCTCCTTGTCCATATCCGGAGTTGAGAGGTTGGCTGATACATAGTTATAAAGCGGGTTTGCGCCGAACACCGATTTGTACAGATCCTTGGTCAGGTATACATAGTGGAAGCAGTAGTTTTCTGCTATTGAAGCAACGGGAACAAATACACTGTAGGTTTCGTCAAGGATGATTTCAATGCTGTCTCCCGGTGAAATATCAAGGCTTTCGGCAAGCTTGTCGGTAATGACTGCGCCGGAGGAGGTAAGGGGTAACGGTGTTCCTTTTTTGGAATCGTTGAGAGCAATATAATTACTCATAGAATTTTCGTCTTCCGGTACAACAAGATATATTTCCATTTCCTTTTCGGTTTTTTCACTTCCCGCGTCGAAAACCTCCATATATTCGAGCATGGCAGAGCCTATGCCCGGCTGACTCTTTATAAATTCATAGCCGTCACAGCTTCCTGCTGTAGTATCATAGGAGCCGTTGAGAACAATCTGCATATCGTAAGACCAGATTTTATCATTGTCACTGAACTGTCTGTTCATAATTTCGTGAATGGAATCGTTGAGTCCGAAGGCAGCAAGAAGAAGAGCTGTACAGCCTAAGACACCACCCGTTGCCATTACGAAGCGCTTCATATTACGGAAAACGTTTCTGAAGGTAACCTTCCATGTGAAGGAAAGCTTTGTCCATATTTTCGGGAATCTTTCAAGGAATACTCTTTTACCGCCCTTGGGTGCCTTGGGCCTCATAAGAGTTGACGGAACAACCTTAAGACTGTTTGAACAGGTGCGGTAGGTGATAAACACGGTAGATACGATGGAAATGACTATACTCGGTACAGCGTAGGAGAAACGGTACTTTATTATCATTTCGGGCATATCGTAAAGAATTCCGTAGGCAGTATGAAGCAGAGTCGGGAAGAGGGCAAAGCCAATAAAGGAGCCTGAAATACTGCCGATGGATGATGCAAGAAGAGCATAGAAAATATATTTTGAAATTATTTCGTAATCTGTAAGACCGAGAGCCTTGAAGGTGCCGAGTCTTGTACGGTCCTCTTCAATCATTCTCGTCATAGTGTTAAGACACATAAGTGCGGCAACAATAAAGAAAAACCAGGGGAAAACAATAGAAATTGCAGCTGTTCTGTTTGCTGTCTGAACATATTCCTCAAAGCCCAGCAGACTTTCGTCTCTGTTGTTTACATACCAACGTGCCTTGTCAAGGCTCAGAAGGAAGTTTTTTGCAGCATCAAGCTGATTTCTTGCATTTTCAAGATTTTCGTTTGCCTGCTGCTTTGCGGCTTCGAATTCTGCTTCGACGGTAGGTGCCTTGTCCTTGGCAAGAACAAGGTTGGTTTCGTAGGTGTTTATCTGATTTTTCATATCGCTGAGCTGAGAGAGCACCTCAAGCTCACCTAACTGAATATCGTAGCCTGCGGCAGTAAGCTTATTTTCAGCTTCCTGAAGCTCGATTTCTGCCTGAGCAAGAATTATCTTTGCCTGATTGAGCTTTGCGACAAGAACTTCTGCTTCGTCAAGCTGTGCTTTCTTTTCTGCAAGCGTTGTCTGAGCCTGACTGAGCTCTGCCTTTGAATTCTGAAGTCTTATTTCAAAATTCTGAAGCTGAGGTGTCATATAGGCAATCATTTCCTCAGCGGTGCCTACAGCTGTAAGGGAGTTTATAGAGGACATAATCTGATCAACCTCAGCGCCGACAAGACCTGACTGTTCAAAACGTGAGATCAGATCTCCGACAGTATCTTCCTGAGTTTCATCAAACTGATTCATTGCCGAATATGTGACGGAAACGAGCTGATCGAGATATTCTACAGTGCTGAGCATGGTTTCTACCTGCAGGTTGGCAACGTTGTATTCTGTCTTTGCTGTAGAAAGAGCAGTTTCGGCATTGGAGTATTTTTCTATAGTTTCCTTTGCACTGTTATATTTATCTCTCTTTTCTTCCCAGAGTGCATACTGAGTAGAGTGTTCAAGCTTACTTGCGTCAATAGCATTTGCAGCTTCGGTAGCTTTCGCATTGTACTCCTCTTTATATCCGAGAAGTATGGCATCACCGTTTGCCGCCATATCAAGAATCTGAACAACCTGTGCTTCGGCATTTGCAAGCTGCTGCTCTATATCTGCTTTTGTAGTAGCATATTCCAGCTCACTTTCGGCAACGAGGGCAGTATATTCAGCTTTAAGAGAAGCCACTCGGGGACCGAGAAGCTCACCGGAGATGTTTTCTATATATTCAACATAAGGTGTGATGAATTTTTCGTATTCTTCCGAATAGGGCTTGTAGTTTTCAGAACCGGCAATTTTTATGCTGACAGAAGAATAATATTCATCAAGAAAGTTTTCTGAAGGAACATATATGAAGGTGCCGAGCTTACCTGTACCTACGGTAGTGTTACCTCTGTCGTAGGATATGTAAAGGGGAGTTCTGATTATTCCGACAACGGTAAATTCATTTTTCTGAAGAGAAGAGCTGATATCAGTGCCGTCACCGTTAACGGTTATAACGGAGCCTATTCTGAATTCCTCGGGAGTTGAAAGAGTACTGCTGTCAATGAGACACTGGTCTGACGATATGGGCCAGCTGCCTTCGACGAGCTCGGGACGGTTGAGAAAGGTTGGGTCATCTGCACCGTTTGCTGCAGCATAAACCTGATTCATATCAAGAGAATATGCTCTGACTGTTATTTCTGAGCCGTCAATATCGTTGATAGGCTCGCCGTTTACTCTTGCAACACCGTCAACGAATTTCTGACCTGCTGCACTTTCAACGCCTGTTATCGAACGGACAACCTTAAGCTCCTCTTCGGTCAGACCGGCAGTGGAGACTATCTGTATATCCATAGCGTTGGTGCGGTCAATATAGTCCGTTACCGTGTCACGCATATTAGGTGCAACGGCATTCATTCCGGCAAAAAAGCTGACACCGAGAGCAACTATTACAACGATTGAAAGGAATCTTGAAAAAGACCGTTCAATGGTACGCCGCGCATCTGTTATAAGAATAGGATTGAGTTTGTTTTTCATCTGATTTACCATTCAAGCCTTTCGACGGGTATGGGATGATCGTTGACCGCAATCTGTATTACCTTACCTGAACGCATAGTGATAATACGGTCAGCCATAGCGGCAAGTGCCTGGTTGTGCGTGATAACAACAACGGTTGTTCCCGTTTCCTTGCACTGTCTGTAGAGAAGGGAGAGAATCTGCTTACTTGTACGGTAGTCGAGAGCACCCGTAGGCTCGTCACAGAGAAGAATCTTTGGATTCTTTGCAAGGGCTCTTGCTATAGAAACTCTTTGCTGCTCACCGCCTGAAAGCTGAGAGGGAAAGTTATCAAGTCTTGCTTTAAGACCTACTCTGGCAAGAATCTTTTTCGGATCAACGGGCTTTTTACACATCTGTGTTGCAAGCTCAACATTTTCGAGAGCTGTAAGATTGGGTACAAGATTATAAAACTGGAAAATAAATCCTACCTCATATCTGCGGTAGTCAACGAGCTCTGATTTGGAAAGCTCTGTAATAGGTCTTCCTGCAACACGTACCTTACCGTCATCACAGGTATCCATACCGCCGAGAATATTGAGAACCGTAGACTTACCTGCACCGCTGGTGCCGACTATAAGGCAGAATTCGCCTTTTTCAATTGAGAAATTCACGCCGCTTACAGCAGGAATGACAATTTCACCTGTGTGGTATCTTCTGTAAACGTTTTCAAACTCAATAAAACTCATTTCTCGTCACCTAATTTCCCTTCACGCCAATGCTTTCTGCAAAGGCTTGTATATTTATCGTTAGCACCGAGAACAACCTGCTCACCGGTTTTGATTATTCCGTTTTCATCGAAGCGTGCATTATAGGTCGCTTTCTTTCCGCACCAGCAGATTGTCTTGACCTCTTCGATTGTGTCTGCCCAGGCAAGAAGATAGTAGCTGCCGGGGAAAAGCTCACCCTTGAAATCTGCACGCAGACCGTAACAGATTACGGGCACACCGAGATCGTCAACAATGTGCACGAGAAGCTCACAGTCTTCTTTTGAAAGGAACTGAGCCTCATCGACGATAAGACAGTCGGAGTTTTTAACCTCTTCAATATCCAGCTCGTGAAAAAGCACGCAGTCACATTCAAGACCGCAGCGTGAACGGATTTTATAAACACCGTTTCTTGTGTCGGTGGCGGGCTTGGCAATAATTACCTTCTGACCGCGTTCTTCATAGTTATATTTGACCATAAGGGCGTTGGCTGTTTTACTTGAGCCCATAGCGCCGTAACGGAAATAAAGCTTAGCCATATTATTTTTCTCCTGTTAAATTACTTCATATTCTCAAGATCTTTTACTGTGAATTCTCTTGTTTCAACGAGAATGTTTGTCTTGTTTTCACAGACAGTTATTTTACACCTTCCCTTGCTTTCAACATCATAGTCCTGATAATGGAGACATGCAAGAGCGAGAAGGTTGAAAAAATCATCTTTGTTTTCTGCTTTGTTATATTTCTTTGTCTTGACCGAGATAACAAGTTCACTGAAATCGTTGTTGTACTTCAGCAGGTCAACGAAATATGGGTAGTCATCAGAGTCGAGCAGATAGGATATAATCTGGATAGTTTCCATACCGATATTTGAAAGAAGCAGAGAGTATGAAACCGCTCTCATTTTAACCTTTACGTTTCCGTCAGAGGTGAATTTTACAGAGTCATATCCGTTTGCTTCAGCAAAGGCTTCGGGATTGGCTTTGTATTTTTCTTCGATGAATTCACCGGGGAGAGTGACGGTAACCTTTTTGTTATAGGAAACTGCTTTTTCTTTCTTTGTGGTGTCAGGCTCTATATTTACAGTAACCGGCTGTCCGTCTGTGCTCTGAGGGGGCTCCTCTGAGGGCTTTTTTGAAATTATGAAAGCCATTGCTACTGCAAGAACAGCTATAACAGCAGCTACTGCGATAATTTTCTTTTTCATAGTGATTCCTCCTTACACTTTATCAATATAACATTGTATCACAACTGTACTTTAAATTCTACATAAATAATGAAAAATTAACATATTATTTAAGTCGGAAACAACATCTGAAAGACGCCTCTGTAAAATTCGACAAATTTGATATTAAAAAAATACAATCTATATGTAAAAAAACAGTAGACTTTTTCGCATAAATGTGTTAAAATCAATTGTTGAAACAGGGAAAAGAATTCTTTTAATTCTTTTTTTGCTGTAAACTAATCAATAATTTATTTTTTTAGGAGGAGATTCCAATGGCTAAGAAATGGGTATACCTTTTCAAAGAGGGTAACGGAACAATGAGAGAGCTTCTCGGCGGTAAGGGTGCAAACCTTGCTGAAATGACCAATCTCGGTCTCCCCGTTCCTCAGGGCTTTACAATCACAACAGAAGCATGTACACAGTATTATGAAGACGGTCGTAAGATCAATGACGAAATCGTTGCTGAGATCATGGCAAACATCGACAAGATGGAAGAGATCACAGGCAAGAAGTTCGGTGACCTTGAAAGACCCCTTCTCGTACCAGTACGTTCAGGTGCACGTGCACCAATGCCCGGTATGATGGATACAATTCTCAACCTCGGTCTTAACGAAGAGGTTGTTAAGGTTATGGCTGAAAAGTCAGGCAACGAAAGATGGGCATATGACTGCTACAGAAGATTCATTCAGATGTACTCAGACGTTGTTATGGAAGTTGGTAAGAAGTACTTTGAAGAGCTTATCGACAAGATGAAGGAAGAAAGAGGCGTAACTCAGGATACAGAGCTTACAGCAGCTGACCTTAAGGAACTTGCAGAACAGTTCAAGGCTGAATACAAGGCAAAGATCGGTAAGGACTTCCCCACAGATCCCAAAGAACAGCTCATGGGTGCAGTTCAGGCTGTTTTCCGTTCATGGGACAACCCCCGTGCAAACGTTTACCGTCGTGACAACGATATTCCCTATTCATGGGGTACAGCTGTTAACGTTCAGGCTATGGCTTTCGGTAACATGGGTGAAGATTGCGGTACAGGTGTTGCTTTCACACGTGACCCCGCAACAGGTGAAAAGAAGCTTATGGGTGAATTCCTTACAAATGCACAGGGTGAAGACGTTGTTGCAGGCGTAAGAACTCCGATGCCCATCGCAGAAATGGAACAGAAGTTCCCCGCTGCTTTCAAGCAGTTCACAGAAGTTTGCGCACTTCTTGAAAATCACTATCATGATATGCAGGATATGGAGTTCACAGTTGAAAACGAAAAGCTCTATATGCTTCAGACAAGAAACGGTAAGAGAACTGCACAGGCTGCTCTTCAGATCGCTGTTGACCTCGTTGCTGAGGGCCACAAGACCAAGGAAGAAGCTGTTGCAATGATCGATCCCAGAAACCTTGACACACTTCTTCATCCTCAGTTTGATGCAAAGGCACTCAAGGCTGCTACACCTATCGGTAAGGGTCTTGGTGCATCTCCCGGTGCTGCTTGCGGTAAGGTT
>JAZRQQ010000060.1:0-1647 GCA_045649935.1 Acutalibacteraceae bacterium
TCACGGTGACGGCTATGACATCGACCAGGACGGCGTTCAGTTCTACAAGTGGTACAATGGTTCAATCTGGGGCGGAGACTTCTCACAGATTCTTGTGCTTTGCTCAAAGGCTCCCTGGATGACAAAGGATAAGGACTACTCTAGAACATACTGGGCTGACGGTACCCTTAAGAACTACTCACGTCATAAGGAAGTAAGGGGTATTCCTGCAGAAGCATGGGCAACTCTTGACAGCAAGAGCGCATGGAACATCGAATCTTTCGAGGAATTCTATGAGGCACTTGCATCAGCAACCTGCGGTTACCAGCCCATCCTTTCAGGTCTTATCACATCTGACGAATCAAACTACGTTCTTAAGATTAAGCTTCTTGATTCTATTACTCTTGACGGTACTATCAAGTTCTGGGCATCAGAAGATAACATCTACGATAACCTTCTCGTTCCTCTTTACGAGATTCTCGGTATCACAGGCTATCCCACAGCAGCTCAGATTAAGGACGCAGGTACAGAATACGGTTCAGAAGGCGACACAAAATATATCAAGAATGATGGTTATGACCTCTGGTCACTCCTCCTTTCACCCATCGTAAACTGGCTTGATACAAAGCTTCTTGCTAACCCTGTTCAGGAAATTCTTAATCTTCTTCCCAACCTTATGGCTGCTCTTGAGTACAACCAGCTCTATCCGAAGATTCAGAACATCATCCTTTCATTCAACTATAAGCTTGTTGTTATCGGTATCACAGCTGCTAACTCAACAGACCAAATCAAGCTTTCAAAGGATACAATTCTTCCCCTTCTCAATGGTATCGAACTCAAGAAGGGTCTTACAGGTCTTCTTGAATCACTTTCAAAGATTACAAAGGGTACAACCGCAGATGCTCCGCCTAAGAATGACGACGGAACGGATAATCTGACGGGTTATCTGACGACGACAGATAAAAATGAAAAGGGAGAGGTATTGTATTACGACTTCGATGAAGCAACCTACACATACTCGAACCCGACAACTGAAAATAACGCAGATGGCACAAAGGTAACAAAGAATGTTGCATACCGAGATAAGGATGGCAACTACTACTTTGCTACCGGAATGCTCGCACAGACTCTCTTTGGTCTGTTTGGTGAAAACGTATTTAACGGTGGTTACACCAAGAAGGGCAATACTTATGCACTTTCACTGACTGTACCCGTTAACCGCCTTATGGCTATGTGTACCATGAAGAACGGTTATCCGAAGGAAGTACAGGTTGTTAAAGAAAAGATTACAATTTACCATCTTACTGCTGAGCCCGCTGACGTACTTCTTGTACTCTTCCGTTGGCTTATGAACGACGGTGTGCTTACAACAGTTGGTAAGCTTCTTGGCGCAGAGGGTACACTCGGTACAATTCTCGGTGCGCTTACCGGTCAGGCAGATAACATCGTTGGTATTCTTGTATCACTTCTTAACGAATATGACGTTGAAGCTTATCAGTATAAGAATATCTATGCTGACAAAGTCATGAACTGGCAGAACAAAGATCTCGGTGTAGAAAGCTTCGTTCTCGGCGAATATCTCACAGAGTCAACATTAGCTGATTACAACGGCAAGACAGGCGTTGACAAGATTAACGCTGCTATTAAGAACGTTGACAATCTTATTCC
>JAZRQQ010000061.1:0-5753 GCA_045649935.1 Acutalibacteraceae bacterium
TCCTCACTACCGCCGTGAGTAACCCACGCAACCTCGGGCGCAAAGCCTTCGACGTGGTCTTTTTCTTTATTAAGCAAACTCTCGGGTATGAACATAGGCATACACACGTTTTCGTGGCCTGTCTTTTTGAACATACCGTCAAGTATTCTCTGAATGTTTTCCCATATAGCATAGCCGTAGGGACGGATAACCATACAGCCCTTTACGCTTGTGTATTCAACGAGCTCTGGTTTTTTAACGATATCTGTATACCATTTCGCAAAGTCCTCTTCCATTGAGGTAATATCCTCAACCATTTTTTTATCGTTTGCCATTGGTTTTATCTTCCTTTCATAACCCTATTATAATAGTATACGAAAATGCATATATATTATAATAGTATAGGATAATCAACCCACAGGTTTATCTGTGGGTTGCGGATATTGAACTGATTATGCTTTTTTTACTGAAAGTGTGATTTCGCTCTCAGCAATTGCTACAGACTTTGTAAGGTCAGCTTCGATATCACCGCCAAAGATAATATCATCTGCAAGAAGCTCGTCAGCCATATATTCCTTGCTGTCTTCAAGCACCTTTGTGATATCTGCGTCAGCCTTGATAGCCATAACAACTCTCTGCTCAACCTCATAGCCTGCTTCTTTTCTGATAAGCTGGCACTGACGGATAATGTCACGGAGGATACCCTCGTTTACGAGCTCTTCAGTAAGAACAACATCAAGACCGATAATTGTGCCTTCCTGACCTTCGGCGGAAACGATACCGTCCTTGGTCTTTGACATTACGTTGAAGATACCGCCGTCATATTCTTCGTCAAAGCCCTTTACAAGAACCTTTTCGCCTGCCTTGACCTTAGCTGTATATTCAGCCATTTCTTCAGCTGTTGCAGCTTCGAGAGCCTGCTTCATCTTGTTGACGTTCTGCTTGAGAACTGCACCTGCAACCTTGAAGTTAACCTGAAGGTAATTGTCTTCAAGAACACTGCTGTCGGTGATGTATTCAAGACTCTTGATGTTAAGCTCATCAAGAATATTCTTTTCATAAACCTTGATCTTGTCAGTCTTATCTGCCTGAGCACATACAAAGAGCTTTGAAAGAGGCTGTCTTACCTTGATCTGATGCTCGTTACGGAGCTTGAGAGCAACCGCAATGATATCACGTGCAAAGGCTGTATCAGCGATAATGCCGTCATCTTCGAAGCCTTCGAGAACTGTGGGCCAGTCACTGAGATGAACAGAAAGCTCACTTGAGGGAAGAACTCTTCTTGTAAGGTTCTGCCAGATGCTTTCAGTCATAAAGGGGATAATGGGAGCCATAACCTTAACGCAGGTGTTAAGAGCGTTGAAGAGTGTCCAGTAAGCAATCATCTTGTCAGCTTCGTCACCTGTTTTCCAGAAACGGCGGCGGTTTGTTCTGATGTACCAGTTGGAAATATCGTCAACAAAGATTTCGAAGTCCTTGATAACGTTGTATGCCTTGTAGTCGTCCATCTGAGCAGTTGCCTTCTTGATGAAGTCATTTGTTCTTACGGTGAGCCACTTGTCGGTAACAGTCATCTTGCTCTTGTCGGGAGTATAGCCTTCAAAGTTGGGCTTGTCAATTCTTGCGTAGGTTTCGAAGAAGGTGTAGATGTTCCAGAATGAAAGGAGCTTTCTTCTTGCCTCGTCACCGAGATTGAAGCCGAAGCGTACGTCGTTGGCTACGGGAGCACCTGCATAGAGGTAACGCACTGTATCAGCGCCGATCTTTTCAGCAGCTTCGTCGAAACGGATCATAAAGCCTGTCTTTGAGAACTTCTGACCGTTTTCCTGAATAACACTTGAGTGGCAGAGAACTCTTTCATAGGGAGCTCTGTCTTCAAGAACGGTACTCATAAAGAGCATTGAATAGAACCAGAGACGAACCTGCTCACGCATTTCAACAATCCATTCTGCAGGATAGTTCTTTCTCCATTCTTCCTTATTATCAAAATATTCAGTAGTTGAGAAGGGAACAATACCTGCGTCGAGCCATACGTCACCGACATCGGTAATTCTCTTTACATTTTTGCCACACTTGGGACACTTGATTTCAACCTCGTCAATCCAGGGTCTGTGAAGCTCGGGAAGCTCGTCAACCTTTGAGGGGTCAACAGCTAACTCTTTAAGCTCAGCCTTGCTGCCGATTACGTGAACGTTTCCGCAGTCCTCACATACATAGAAGGGGAGGGGCATACCGTAATAACGCTTACGGGAAATATTCCAGTCACCCATATTGTTGAGCCAGTCAAGCATTCTCTTGCCGTTTGATTCAGGCTCCCACTTAACGCTCATAGCATTTTTGATAAGTCTGGGCTTAAGCTCAGCTGTCTGAATGAACCAGGAGGGAACGAGACGGTAGATAAGCTCTTCCTTACATCTCCAGCATACGGGGTAGCTGTGTTCGTGAGGCTTTACAACATAAAGCTTGTTTCTCTTTTCGAGCTCTTCGAAAACCTCAGGAGCAATTTCACCGCTCTTCTTACCGCTGAAGAAGCCGAAGTTTTTAAGGAAGATACCCATATCGTCAACGGGCATAATTTCGGGAAGACCTAATCTCTTACCAAGCTCCCAGTCTTCAAGACCGCAGCCGGGTGCGATGTGAACAACGCCGGTACCTTCTTCTGCGTCAACATCTTCCCAGGCAACAATCTTATGCTCGAAGCCCTGCTGTGCAGGAAGCTCGGGGAAGCAGGTGTCGTATTTCTTGCCGACAAGCTCTTCACCCTTGAACATACGAAGAACCTCTTCCTTATCGTCGCCGAGATACTTGATAGCATTCTTGGCAAGGATAAGTGTCTGCTCATCACTCTTTATCTTAACCTCAACATAGTCAATTTCAGGATTTACTGCAAGAGCTACGTTTGAAGAAAGTGTCCAGGGAGTAGTTGTCCATACAAGAATCTTACTGTTCATACCTTCAATGGGAAGTTTGAAGAAAACAGAGTTATGAGTAATTGTCTTATAAGAGCCGGTCATTTCGTGCTCAGAAAGAGAGGTACCGCAACGGGGGCACCAGGGCATAGGCTTGTATTCAACCTTGATCCAGCCGTTGTTGTCACAGGTCTTAAGGAAATGCCAGATGCTTGTTATGTTCTTATCGGTGTTGGTGTAGTAGGAGTTGTCCCACTGCATCCACTGACCGAGTCTCTTTGACTGGTCGGCAATAATGCCTGAGAAGTGGTTTACTCTGTCAACGCACTTTCTTGTGAATTCACCGATACCGTAGTTTTCGATATCCTTCTTTGTCTTAAGACCGAGATCCTTTTCAACACCGACCTCAACCCAGAGACCCTGGCTGTCAAAGCCGTTCTGACAGCGGCAGTCAAAGCCCTGCATATACTTATATCTGATGAAGGTATCCTTGAGAGTACGTCCCCATGCGTGGTGAATACCCATAGGGTTGTTAGCTGTAATAGGTCCGTCGATGAAACGGAAGCGCTCGTTATCTTTATTTTTTTCCTTACGTTTGTTGAAGCAATCGTTATCTTCCCAGAACTTCATTATGTCATGTTCCATAGCGATAAAATTATTGCTTTTTTCAATTTCTGCCATTAATAATTCCTCCGTTAGTTTTTTTCGGGTACCGGAAGAAAAAACACGATACCACTATACATACTCAATTAGTATACAATAATATATAAGGATTTGCAAGGATTTTGAGAAAGTTTATAGGTGTAAAAATAAAAAATTCTTTAATATTTTCCCATGATATTAAGGAATAATAAAAATTAAATTAATTCTCTGTGATTTGTGTTGACGGATGGGGAAAATCTGTATTATCATAGATAAGGAAATAAATATTCTGAATAAAAATAAAGGGTGAGTTTATGAAAAAGACTGCCTCATTGACAGTGGTTGTTCTGACAGCAGTAACGGCAGCAGCTATTGTGTTGACTCTTTCGGATAAAAAAATAAGCGCAGAAAACTTTCAGAACTATGCTACAGCCTTCATTTCTGAATTAAGAAGAAATAAATACTGATAAAATGCAACACTTTTCATTCTCAGACTGTCTTATGAGATAAATGGTATTTTAAAAGGGGATGAAGCTATGAAAAAAACAGCCTTATTTCTTCTGACGGTGATTATGCTTTCTGTTTTTGTGTCCTGCGGTGCAGATAATAATAAAGCAGATATAAAGCTTGAGCCGGGAGAAATTATGCTCAGCGGAACTGTTGAAGAGACCTACGAAAATTCTCTGCTTCTTAAATGTGACGGCACGGACAGATATTACATACCCTACTCTGATGACGTAACGGTTGCAGAGGACGGATATTACGTGGTTGACCTTACGGCAGATTCCTTCAGGGGTAAAAAGATAAATGTAATCTGCAGCAGTCAGATAATGGAGACTTATCCGATGCAGACATCGGGTGTAAGAATGATAATAATTGAATAGGGTGTAAGAAAAAAAGATATCTCTGAACGCAGCTCGGAGATATCTTTTTTATTTTTTATCTGTTGATGCGGGAGATTGCTTTTCATCAATATCGGCAAGAAGCTCAAATTGATGAGTGGCAGCTTTAGTGAATTCTTCGAAGGTAATTCCGCTTTCCTCGGAGTGTAATAATTCAACACTGTAAATTGTTGTAAAATAATCGGTAACTGCAAAGAAACAGCCGTCACCCTCGTAGAATTTGACTTTTTTGTTTTCCGGTGTATACAAGGTGTATTCTTCACGGTACTTACAGTCGTTTCTGACAGATTCCCATATTAATTCGAATCTGTATTTAAGGTTAAGGAATATATTTACGCTTCTGAATTTTTCGGCTACATATGAAGGTGAATTTTTATCCTCAGAATTGGTACGGTTGTCTATTCTTATAAATTCACATTCTCTTATGTTGTCAAGGGATAAGCCGTAGTAGGTGTCTTCACCGCCGGCTTCATAGAAGGAATCGTAGAAGGGGAAAAGCTCACGGAATTCTTCGGCTATTTCATTGGAGGAGATAATACTTGTTGCCTGATTGCTCTCAATAGTAGCACAGCTGAGAACAGCATTACCTGCAAAGAAGGTGCAGAGAATAACAACTACCGAGAAAATAAGCTTGAAGAATTTCTGCAGAAAAGAAAGTCTTGAAACCTTCTTGATAATATCTGTGGCAAAATACAACATTCTGAGAATATAAAGAATAGATATAATGCCAAGAAAAATAGGAACAAGAAAGAAGTTGAGCTTTTCTGTAGGAACAAAAAGTATATATGCACCGAGTATAAGTGTTACCACAACGGAGATGGCGGAAAGTATAGGGAAAAGCAGCTTTTTGTTTTTCATATTCGGCATCTCCTTTCATGGATTAATTAATACTGTTAAATATATTTTATCAAATAAACGGTATATTTGTCAATACAGATATACCGCATGATTTTTTGCAATAAAAAAACCACACATCTGTGTGGCTTTTTTCTGGAGCGGATGACGAGGCTCGAACTCGCTACCTCCACCTTGGCAAGGTGGCGCTCTACCAGATGAGCTACATCCGCAATTTTTGGTGCCTCCGGTCGGAATCGAACCAACGACACGTGGATTTTCAGTCCACTGCTCTACCAACTGAGCTACAGAGGCATACAGAGAACTCTATTGAATTCCCTAGGTTAAATGGCGACCCGGAACGGGCTCGAACCGTCGACCTCTAGCGTGACAGGCTAGCGTTCTAACCAACTGAACTACCGGGCCATTTGGTGGGAACAACAGGGCTCGAACCTGTGACCCTCTGCTTGTAAGGCAGATGCTCTCC
>JAZRQQ010000062.1:0-9428 GCA_045649935.1 Acutalibacteraceae bacterium
CCACCGCTCTGTAAACCTTAATGCACCCACACTTCCCCTCTAAGCCGTAAAAGTGTTCCTGTAGGGCTTATTTAAGCTATAAGGTATATCCCTTATTATAAATTACGCAGATACACATCTTGCCGTGTCCGCAAAAGAAAGCAAATTATAAATACAACAACAGAAAAGCCGCTGTATCAGCTGATACAACGGCTTTTATCATATACTTTTTTGTTTTGTTTTAAAAGATTTACGGTGCTTTTTACAGCTCCTGTTTTTATCAGTCGCTTAATTTACTTAAGAAAGCCCTGAGTCTTTCTGTCTTAGGATTGGATATAAGCTCATCAGCCCTACCCTCTTCAGCAATAACACCGTTATCCATAAATACGATATAATCCGAAACCTCTTTAGCAAAGTTCATTTCGTGAGTTACAATAACCATCGTCATATTAGTTTTTGCAAGCTCTCGGATTACACGGAGAATCTCACCCGTAAGCTCCGGGTCAAGAGCAGATGTAGGCTCATCAAAGAAAAGTATCTTCGGCTCAAGCGCCATAGCTCTTGCTATAGAAACTCTCTGCTGCTGACCGCCTGAAAGCTGACAAGGATAATGTTCCATTTTATCACTCAGGCCCATATCAGCAAGAAGCTTCTTTGCCTTTTCATCAATTTCAGCAAGAATCTGCTTTTTATTCTGCTTATAATCAGGTCTTTCCTTAGCCTTGAGCTTTACAGCAAGGGTTACATTATCAAGCACATTATACTGAGGAAAAAGATTGAACTGCTGGAATACAAGACCGATTTTCAGCTGCTTTTCACGGGTTTCCTTTGCCTTGCGCTTAGTCTGATTTTCACCGTCAAAAATCACGTCACCGTCAACAACAATCTTTCCGCTGTCTGCTGTTTCAAGAAAATTGATGCAACGCAGAAGTGTTGTCTTACCGCTGCCTGATGAGCCGATAATCGACATAACTCTGCCTTCTTCAAGGGAGAGAGATATATCCTTGAGTACCTCGGTTTTACCGAAGCTCTTTTTAAGATTTGTAACTTCAAGTATAGCCATTCCGTACCCTCCTTAACCCTTAAAATAATCAAGCTTCTTTTCAAGCTTACCGAAAAGAATCGTAAGCAGACCGTTAAACAGAAGATAAAAGATACCTGTATAGAAAAGAGGCCACAAAAGTCCGTCTGTTTTAATGAATGCCTGACCGTTCCAGATAATTTCATAGACAGAGATAACTCTTGCAAGAGATGTATCCTTTACGAGAGTGATAATTTCATTACTCATGGGAGGTATTATACGCTTGATAACCTGAAGGAGAACAACCTTGAAAAAGGTTTGTCTTCTGGTCATACCAAGAACCTGACCTGCTTCATACTGTCCTTTAGGAATACTTTCAATACCGCCACGGTAAATTTCAGAGAAATAGCAGGCATAGTTTATTACAAAGGATATGATAACAGCCGGGAATCGGTCAAAGCCCTCCCAGGTAGCTATCCACTGTATAACAGCATTAGTTGAGTTCAGATCCTCAGCCCAGCCTGCAACAAGGCCCGGTCCGTAGAAAATAACAATAATCTGAAGCATAAGAGGCGTACCTCTGATAACCCAGACAAGAAGCTTGGAAAGATACTTTACAGGTGAAAATCTGCTCATAGAGCCGAAGGCAATAACAAGACCCAGCGGCAGTGAAAAAAGCAGAGTCAGCGCAAATATCTCAAGTGTCGTTCCAAAGCCCTTAAGAAGGCTGAGAGTAACAGTCAGCACTGTATTAAAATCCATAATTTTATTCCTTCTACCAATATATTTTAAAGCTCTTAAATCCTTTAAACATTACGGAAAGACAGGAGGCAAGCCTTCTGTCTTTCACGGGTAATAACGATTATACTAAATTATTATGCAAGAGTAAGCTCGTACTTTTCTGCAAGCTCTGCAAGCTTACCACTTTCAACAAGAGCAGCCATAATTTCATTAACCTTTGCTGTTGCATCTGAATCCTTACGGAATGCGATGCCGTATTCTTCTGTTGAAAGCTCAATTGCATAACCGAGGTCAGCATATGATGTGCCTTCGCCTGTCATTGCGTTTGCCATTGTAATATCGATTACACAAGCATCAGCTGTACCGCTCTGTACTTCAAGAAGAGCATCAGCCTGAGTGTTAACTGCTGTATAGTTAGCAATTTCAAGAGCCTGAATTTCCTTTTCACCGGCTGAACCTGCTTCTGCTACAAATGCAAGATCTGCAAGACTTGCAGCATCTGCATAATCAGCAAGCTTGTCACTCTTCATAACAACAACCTGTGCATTCTTTACATATGCGTCAGATACATTTGCGTTAGCAAGAGCTTCATCTGTAATTGTCATACCGTTCCAGATACAGTCGATATCCTTTGCTTCAAGTTCAAGGAACTTGTTATCCCAGTTGATTTCGATGAATTCAACCTCTACGCCGAGTTCTTCAGCAACTAAAAGTGCAAATTCTGTATCAAAGCCTGTCCATTCGTTGTTTTCATCCTTGTAGTTCATAGGAGCGTAGTCAGTCATACCAACGATAAGCTTGCCCTTTTCCTGAATATAAGCAAGGTCGGATGCTGTTTCTACTGCTGCTGTTGTGCCGTCTGCTGCCTGTATTGTTGTTTCATTTTCTGCGCCGCCGTTGCAAGCTGCAAATGTGAAGCAAAGTACAACTGCGAGGATTGCCATAATTATGGCGAGGGTCTTCTTTTTCATAATAAATTACTCCTTTTTCTGATGAATCGTTACCTCATCAATAAATTATTTTCCAAGCGATTTGTTTTATCACTTTAGCGTGGTAACATACTAACACATTAACTCGTTATTGTCAATAGCTTTTATCTAAAAAAATCATTTTTTAAAATAAAAAAAGAACGGATTCAATGTTCCGTCCTTCTTACAGCTTGCTATACTTTATCTTTAATCTGAAAAAGCTCATAATATTATCCGGCATTGCTGCTCCTCAGACTTTGTCAGCAGTCTGAAATATGCCTCAGGCGTCTTTGGTTTTATTGCAGTTATCTATAAGAATATCCGTATCTATTCCCGTAATTTTGTCAAATTTAGGAATCATATTGTAAACTCTTCTGCCCATACGGTAGAGCTTACTTCCGTATTTATAAGCAATTACAAATTTAAGCACCTTTCTCGGCAATCTTACTACAGTTTCACGGTCCATAGCTTTTTCTCCCTTAATCATCAATTGATATTGTATATCCGCATTCCTTGAAATATCTTACTACAAATTTCTTATTGTTACCCTTATTGAGCCACAGAGTAGAAACCTTACCGGTTTTTATTATTTCCTCAAGGAGCTCTTTGTTTCCGTTGACCCATGCCTTGTATTCAATATCCGGCATAAAAATTACATTGCCTGACATAAAATCACCTCTGAAAACATTATTGACCTCCTACATTATATTATATTCCCCCTTTAAATATCAATAGTAAAATAAAATTAATTTCACGAAAGAGAATCCATATTGCAAATATACTTGATAATTGCCACATATCGTGGTAAAATGTATAAGTTAATCTTTAGTAAATCAGGTGATATAATGGATATCAGACATAACGTTCGTAACGTAGCTATCATTGCTCACGTTGACCACGGTAAAACTACCCTTGTTGACGAGCTTCTCAAACAAAGCGGCACCTTCCGTACCAATGAGCAGGTTGCCGACAGAGTAATGGACTCAAACGACCTTGAAAGAGAAAGAGGTATTACCATTCTTTCAAAGAACACGGCAGTCCACTACAATGATGTAAAAATCAATATCGTTGACACTCCCGGTCACGCTGACTTCGGCGGTGAGGTTGAACGTATTCTTCTTATGGTTGACGGTGTGCTTCTTCTCGTTGATGCTTTTGAAGGCTGTATGCCACAGACAAGATTCGTTCTTAAAAAGGCTCTCGGTCTTAAGAAAAAGGTTCTTGTTGTTGTAAACAAGGTTGACCGTCCCGGTGCAAGACCTGCTGAGGTTATCGATGAGGTTCTTGACCTTTTCATTGAGCTTGGTGCTGATGAGGACCAGCTCGAATTCCCCGTCATCTATGCTTCAGGCAGAGACGGTTATGCTTCAAAGGATGACAGTGTAAGAGAAGGCGATATGCGTCCCCTTCTTGATGCTATTCTTGAAAATATCGATGCACCTCACGGTGATATGGAAGGTCCTACCCAGATTCTTTTCTCCTCTCTCGACTATGATGATTACATCGGCAGAATCGGTGTAGGCAGAGTTGAAAGAGGCTCTGTAAAGCAGGGACAGCAGGTTGTTCTCTGCAACAACGAGGGTGAAAGAAAGAATGCAAGAATATCAAAGCTCTATCAGTTCGAGGGACTTAAGAGAGTTGAGGTAAACAGTGCAACCGTCGGTGATCTTGTCTGCGTTTCGGGTATTGCAGAGCTTAATATCGGTGACACAGCCTGTGATCCCGAATATATTGATCCTCTCCCCTTCGTAACAATTGACGAGCCCACAATCTCAATGAACTTCATTGTCAACAACAGCCCCTTTGCAGGACAGGAAGGAAAGTTTGTCACATCCCGTAACATCAGAGACAGACTTTTTAAAGAGGTTGAAACCAATATTTCAATGCGCGTTGAGGAAACAGATACCACTGACAGCTTCAAGGTAAGCGGCAGAGGTGAATTACACCTTTCTATATTAATAGAAACTATGCGCCGTCAGGGCTATGAATTCCAGGTATCAAGACCCAAGGTTATCCTTAAGGAAAAAGACGGTGTTACTCTTGAGCCTATGGAGCTTCTTATAGTTGAAGTTCCCGAGCAGTATGTAGGTGCCGTTATTGAAAAGCTCAGCTCAAGAAAGGGTGAGCTTGAAAATATGGGTGCAAGAGACGGCGGCTCTACTCATCTTGAATTCAAGATTCCTTCAAGAGGTCTTATCGGCTATAGAAGTGAATTTATGACCGACACAAACGGCAACGGTATTATGAATCAGCTCTTTGCCGGCTATGAGCCTTATAAGGGTGATATTCAGACAAGAGACAGAGGCTCTATCGTTGTCCACGAAACAGGTGAAAGCACCGGCTACGGTCTTTTCAATACTCAGGACAGAGGCAGACTCTTTATCGGCCCCGGCTTACCCGTTTATGAGGGTATGATTGTCGGTGAATGTTCAAAGAGTGAAGACGTTGTATGTAATGTCTGCAAGAAAAAGCAGCTCACCAACACAAGAGCTTCCGGCTCCGACGATGCACTCCGTCTTATACCTCCCTCAACACTTTCTCTTGAGCAGTGTATGGAATTCATCAAGGATGACGAGCTTCTTGAGGTTACACCCGTTTCATTAAGACTCAGAAAAACGATTCTCTCCAAGGAACAGAGAATGAAGAAGCAATTCAAGAAAAACTGATACTGATACAACAAAACGGACGGAATACAATTTCCGTCCGTTTTCAGCTTTTTCAAGCTGATTTTCATCACTTTACGCAGACTTCAGAGCACCTTCAGAAACATCACCCTGAAATTCTTTCAAAATCAGCCTTTAAACCCGTTTTCACTGAAATTCCGTGTAACACCATTAAAAACAGCTAAGCCTCTTAAAGCACCCCGAATTTTCAAAAATAACATTTCACTCCCATAACATCTTCTGTTTATCATTCTTCACCGCAGAAAAAGACAAAAAGAAAGACCGCTGTTTATACGGTCTTCCTTTTATATTCAATTAAAAATTCTTTTTGATTGTATAAATATCGACGCATCCTACGGGACATGCCTCGTGGCATTTACCGCAGCCGATACACTTATCGTAGTCTATCTTTGCGCAGAAATTTTCCACTGCAATTGCCTCAACAGGACAAGCCTTGACACATTTCATACAGCCTATACAGCCTGCCTTACACTGCTTACGTGTCTGTGCGCCCTTATCGTGGTTACGGCAAAGAACAGCAGCCTTTGTTGTATCAAGTGGGAAGAGATCAATAAGATTTCTCGGACAGCTCTTGATACACTTCTTACAGGCACGGCACTTATCGGGATTGATTCTTGCAACACCGTCACAGATAAAGATTGCATCGTAAGGACATACCTCTGCACAATCACCGAAGCCTATACAGCCGTAAACGCAGTTTTTAGGTCCGCCGAAAAGCTGTGTTGCCATCTTACAGGAATGAACACCGCTGTATTCAAGCTTTTCTTCAACATTCATACGGTTTCCCTGACACATAACAGCAGCAACCATAGGAGTAATCTTTCCAACGGAAAGTCCCATAATCTCACCTATCTGTGTGGCAGTATCGTTACCGCCGGGAGTGCAGAGATTACATTCGGTTGCCTCACCCTTTGAAAGAGCAGCAGCATAACCGTCACAGCCGGTATATCCGCAGGCACCGCAGTTGGCACCGGGAAGACACTCTCTGATTTTTTCCGCCTTTTCGTCAACAGGCACCGCAAAAACTATGGAAGCAACTGCAAGGCCGAGACCTGCTATAAGTCCGATGACTGCAACAATTACAACAGCAATAATAATCTGACTCATTATATTACCTCCTTTTAAGCAAAAATGTTTTCAACGATTCCCGTAAAGCCTAAGAAAGAAACGGAAACGAGAGAAGCTGCTACAAGAGTAATGGGCAGACCCTGCATAAACTTAGGAATATCACAGGATTCAAGTCTTTCTCTTACACCTGCAAACATAACCATTGCAAGCATAAAGCCGAGACCTGCACCTACTGAGCTGAACATAGACTGAGCAAAATTGTATCCCTCGTCAACGTTAAGGATAACAACACCGAGAACAGCACAGTTGGTTGTGATAAGGGGAAGATATATGCCGAGCGCATTATAAAGAGCAGGTATATATTTCTTGAGAATAATCTCAACCAGCTGAACAAGTGCTGCAATAACGAGAATAAATACAATTGTCTGCAGATACTCAAGGTCGAATTTTACAAGTAAAAGCTTATTGATAGGATAAGTAACAGCCGTCGCAAGTGCCATAACAAAAATAACCGCAGCACTCATACCGACAGCAGTATTGAGCTTTTTGGAAACGCCCAGGAAGGGACATATACCGAGGAACTTTGCAAGAACGAAGTTCTGGGTAAGAATAGCAGTAAGAAGAATAGTGAGAAGCTCTTTTGTCATGATGCGCTTACCTCCTTACCTGAATTCTGAAGAGCACAGTTTTTTGCCATAGGACAAGCCTCACAGCCTCTGAGCTCTGCTCTGGGCTTACCCTTCTTTTCGGCAAGTCTGTTGACAAAAGCCATAGTAATACCGTAAACAAAGAAGCCACCCGGAGGAAGAATGAATATAAGCATCGGATTTTCAGAAAGAACGGGAACTGATGAGCCGAGGAATGTACCTGCGCCCATAACCTCACGTACAGCACCCATAAGGAAAAGAGCTGCAGTAAAGCCGACACCCATACCTAAGCCGTCAAAAGCAGATGCCATAACTGAATTTTTACCTGCAAAGGCTTCAGCTCTGCCAAGGATAATACAGTTAACAACTATAAGAGGAAGATAAACGCCTAACTGCTCGTCAAGGGAAGGCATAAAGGCCTTTACTGCCATCTGTACAATAGTAACGAATGAAGCAATAACAACAATATAAGCAGGAATTCTTACCTTATCGGGAATTACCTTTCTCAGTGCAGAAATAACTATATTTGAGCACACAAGAACAATTGAAGCGGCAAGGCCCATACCAAGTGCACTTTCAACAGATGTTGTTGTTGCAAGAGTAGGACAGGTACCAAGCACAAGTCTTAAAACCGGGTTTTCGGCAATAATACCTTTTGAAAATTCTTTAATAAGACCTTTTTTCTCAGCCATCAGTTGCCACCTCCTGTTTTCACCTGTTCAAAGGCTTCTGTAATTGAATTAACTGCTGAAACAACGGCTTTTGAAGTAATTGTTGCAGCTGTGATTGCCTGAATATTCTGACCGCTGTTTGAAACCTTGTCCACGGTAAGCTCTCCGCTTTTGCCGGCAAAGCGATCCTTGAAATCAGCCTTCGTTGCATTGGCACCGAGACCGGGAGTTTCACTGTGAGAAAGAATCTCAAGACCTACAATCTTACCTTCATTATCCATACCGACCATAACTGAAACCGTACCGCCGTAGCCCTTTGAGCCACCGGTAAAAACATATCCGATTTCATTGCCTATTTTATCGTAGCCTGTACAGTATGTAATACCGTTATCCATTACAGTAACCTCACTGAAGGATGCACCGTCGGGAAGAACAAGCACACGGCTTGCGTTTTCTGTCTCAACGGCATTAAGAGCAATCTTTTCTGCAGTAATGCTGTTTGTTACCGCAAGGAGAGTTGTAGCAATAAGACAGATTATAAGAAGAGCCACAGCGGGAATAAGAACGGCTTTCAGACTTAACTTTTTCATTTTGCTTCAGCCTCCTTCTTCTCTTTAACTGTGCCGAAGGGCTTTGATCTTGTAATGTTTTCAATATGAGGAACAAGAATATTCATAAGAATAATTGAGAAAGAAACACCTTCGGGAAGTGAGCCGAAAAGTCTGATAACCGAAGTAATAAGACCGCAACCGATACCGAAGATAATCTTACCCTTTTTATTAAGGGGAGATGTTGCATAGTCCGTTGCCATAAAGAATGCACCGAGCATAAGTCCGCCGCCGAGAACCTGATAAGCCATAAACACAGGACCACCGGCAATAAGCATTACAAGGGCAACCGTACCTATAAAGCAAAGAGGAATTATGGGGGAAATTACCTTTCTGACGATAAGATAAAGTCCGCCTGCAATAAGAGCTATGGAGCAGATTTCACCCATTGAGCCGCCGTGAGCACCGATAAGCATCTGTAAAAGAGTCGGAAGTGAATCTGCAACCAAAGAAATATCTCCGCCCTGAGCACCTGCAAGAGTTGCCATCGGTGTTGCAGAGGTAACTGCATCAGGATGCCAGCTGTTTGCAAAGGGTACCACCCATCTTGCCATAGCTGTCGGGAATGAAACCATAAGAACAATTCGTGCCGTCATAGCAGGGTTTACAAAGTTCTGACCGATTCCGCCGAACATCTGCTTGACTACAACGATTGCAATAATACTGCCCAATGCACCCATCCATAAAGGAAGAGTAGAGGGAAGATTAAGAGCAAGAATAAGACCTGTAACAATTGCACTAAGGTCACCGAGAGTATTGCTTCTCTTCATAACCTTTCTGCATACATACTCAGCTAAAACTGCAGAAGCTACGCAGACAGAGGTAAGAGCAAGAGCTCTTAAGCCGAAATAAACCACGCTCATAACAAGAGCAGGAATAAGTGCAAGAATAACATCAAGCATAATGCCCGTTGTTGTCTTGGCTGAACGCACGTGAGGTGACGGGCTTACAGTAAGCTTTCTGGACATTATTTAACACTCCCTTCTCTTACAACCTGCTTTGCAAGTCTCATATACTGAACAAGAGGTCTGCCTGACGGAC
>JAZRQQ010000063.1:0-51624 GCA_045649935.1 Acutalibacteraceae bacterium
TAACAACAATATCTGACTGCTCAATCATCCACTTGTTGCGATAAGATATTGCAAAACGTTTCGGAACGGTTTCAATGCCTTCGGGAAGGTGAGTATTTACGCAGTTGAGGAGTAAGGTGACGGTGCTGTAAAAAAGCAATACCGTAGGGACATGGCTTGCCATGTCCGCAAAACGCAGTTTACAAATAACTGCACACACTATCATCACAAACAAACACATTGCACGTTCTTGAATGACACGGCAAGCCGTGTCACTACCGTAACAGAATATAACAAAACATAAAACCGTTGTATCAGCTTAAAGCTTTTGCAACGGTTTTCATTTTATATGTTTTTATTTTAAAAGAGTTCCGACACTTTTAACTTTTTACACATTCTGTTTTTATATATATCGCCCTTAATAATCTTTGATAATCTTCATAAATTTTTATATAATTGTTATATAAAAATATGTACTTTTCACAAAAGAAGTGTTATAATTAACTCGTTCTGAGCTTTTATCTTTTTTAAGAATAAGCTTATGAAAGTTCAAAAAAATTATGTGAGGTAAGTGTTATGACTTTTCGCATTGAATCAGACTCAATCGGTACAAAACAAGTGCCTGCAGAAGCTTATTACGGCGTACAGTCACTCAGAGGTTGTGAAAACTTCAGAATCACAGGTCAGAGACTCAGACCTGAATTCATTAATTCACTTGCACAGATAAAAAAGGCCTGCGCAATATGTAACTATAATGTGGGTGAGCTTGATGAAAAAATCAAGGATGCAATCTGTCAGGCCTGTGACGAAATAATTGAAGGAAAGTTTCACGATCAGTTTATCTGCGACCCTATTCAGGGTGGTGCAGGCACAACTGCAAATATGAACGCAAACGAGGTTATTGCAAACAGAGCCATTGAAATTCTCGGAGGAGAAAAGGGCGATTACTCTGTTGTTCACCCTAACGATCACGTCAACAGAGCGCAGTCTACAAACGATGTTATTCCGTCAGCTGCAAAAATGACGGCGGCCGTTCTTCTTAAAAGAGCTATCGCAGAGCTTGTGAAGCTTGAGCAGGCTCTTGCAAAAAAGAAAGCAGAATTTTATGATATTATAAAAATGGGCAGAACGCAGATGCAGGATGCTGTTCCTATCCGTCTGGGTGCAGAGTTCGGTGCATACCACAGCGCTATTTCACGTGATATAGAAAGACTTGCCGGTGCTACTGAAGAAATGTATCCTATAAATATGGGCGGTACAGCTATAGGCACTGCTCTTAATGCCAATCCCGAATATGTAAAGAATATTGCACCTACTATTGCCGAAATAAGCGGAATACCCGTTATAAAGGCGGCAGATCTTATTGACAGCACACAGAATCTTGACTCCTTTGCTTTTGTTTCATCTGCTCTCAAGACCTGTGCCGTTTCCTGCTCAAAGATAGCTAATGACCTTCGTCTTATGTCCTCGGGTCCCCGTTGCGGCTTTGAGGAAATCAACCTTCCCGCGATGCAGAACGGCTCATCAATTCTGCCCGGTAAGGTTAACCCGGTTATCCCTGAGGTTATGTCTCAGGCAGCCTTCTGCATTATGGGTAACGATGTTTCTATAACTATGGCAGCTGAGGCAGGTCAGCTTGAGCTGAATTATGCTGAGCCCATACTTTACCATAAGCTTTTTGAATCTATTGTAGTGCTTACGGGTGCAGTTCAGACCTTTACCGATAACTGTGTATCGGGTATTACTGCAAACGAAGAAAGATGCAGAGAGCTTGTTGAAAAATCAGTCGGAGTTATCACGGCAATCTGTCCCACAGTAGGATACAAGCTTTCAGCCGATATTGCAAAGACAGCAATAAAAACAGGTCAGCCTGTGCGTGAAATACTTAAAAGCAAAAACATATTTACCGATGAGGAAATAGATAAAATTCTCGACCCGACGAATATGGTATAAATTATCTTACATAGAATAATGCCCCTGATTTTTATATGGTCAGGGGTATGTTTTTTATAAGAATCCGATGTTAACGCTCTTATTAATTACAGACAGACGCCTTAGTAAGATTGCATTTTGATATAAGCCGTGATATAATTATTTCATAAAAAAATTACAGGGATGACAGCTATGATTATTTTAATTACGGGAGCGTCCCATACGGGTAAAACTGTTCTTGCCCAGAGGCTCCTTGAAAAATATAAATATCCGTATTTATCAATTGACCATCTGAAAATGGGTCTGATACGCAGCGGAAATACGAAGCTTACTCCTACGGACGGTGACGGAGTGCTGACGGAATACTTATGGCCTGTTGTCAGAGAAATGATTAAAACTGCTGTTGAAAACGGGCAGAATATGATAGTCGAAGGCTGTTATATCCCCTTTGACTGGCAGAAGGATTTTGAGCCTGAATATCTTGGGAAAATCAGATATTATTGTCTTGTAATGAGTGAGGAGTATATAAAAAATCATTTTGACGATATAAAAGAATATGCCTGCATTATCGAAAACCGTCTGGATGATGAATGGTGTACTATGGAAAATGTGCTGGCAGATAATGCACATATACGGAGCCTTGCAGAAAAGCACAAGGCAAATTGTATACTCATTGAAGATAAATATGAAACAGATATTGATTTATAATTGATTATGTGAGGTGTAGTAAATGAATTTTTCTGAATTTTTTCAGCGGATATATGATTTTCACCGACCCAACAGATTTGCTCTGAAGCCTTATCTTATCAACGACGGCAAGAGCCATCCCTTTGCAGTAATCTGTCCCGGCGGCGGTTATGGTGCTGTCTGCTCCTTCGGGGAGGGAAGACCCTTTGCCGACGAGCTTAATAAACTCGGTTATAATGCTTTTGTAGTATACTATCGTACAAAAAAGAAGGCAAGATACCCTCATCCTCAGGAGGACCTGAAGCGTGCTATCGAAGAAATATTTGCTCACGCAAAGGAGTGGAAGCTTGATACTGACAATTGGTCTGTATGGGGAAGCTCTGCAGGAGGACATCTTGTTGCAAGCTATTTTACAGAGAATTGGGGTACGCCGAAGCCTTCTGCCCTTGTTCTTGTCTATCCCGTAATAACAATGGGAGAATATACCCACAAGGGCTCAAGAGACAATCTTCTCGGCGTGAATGCAGATGCACAGATGATAGAAAAGCTTTCTGTAGAAAAGCAGGTTAGCTCTGATTATCCGCCGTCATTTATATGGTACGGCACAGCTGATGATGTTGTAGCACCTGTGAACACTCATATGCTTGCCGATGCGCTTAAAGGGGTGTCTGTACCGTGTAAGATTGAGGAATATGAGGGAATAGGACACGGAGCAGGTCTTGCAAAGGGCACTGTAGCCGAAGGCTGGTTTAAGAACGCAGTAGATTTCTGGATGAGTCAGAGCAATAAATAAAAATCTGCTGAAGCTTCTGAATTATTCTGAATCATAATAATGGAGAAACACATGAATAAAATTATTGAAATAACAGATTTTCTTGCTCCCGAGCTGGATGTATATGCACGGCTGACGGAGGCTCAGCTTTTAAACAAGGAGTTTCCCGAAAAAGGTCTGTTTATAGCAGAAAGTCCCAAGGTTATTGAAAGAGCTCTCGACGGGGGATACGAGCCGGTATCCTGCCTTATGGAAAAAAGGCATATTGAGGGTGAAGGCAAGGAAATTCTTCAGCGGATGAAGGATGTTCCCGTTTACTGTGCTGAATTTGACGTTCTTACGCAGCTTACGGGCTTTAAGCTTACAAGAGGTATGCTGTGTGCTATGAAGCGAAAGCCCCTGCCTGATGTCAGAGAGCTGTGTGAAAACAAAAGAAGAATTGTTATACTTGACAGAGTTATGAACCCTACCAATGTAGGTGCGATAATCCGATCTGCCGCGGCACTGGGTATGGATGCGGTACTTCTCACTCACGGCTCTTCCGACCCTCTCTACAGACGTGCTGCAAGAGTCAGTATGGGTACAGTGTTTCAGATTGACTGGACATTTCTTCCTGAAAACGGTCTTGATGAAATAAAGAAGCTTGGCTTTACTACGGTAGCTATGGCACTTAAGGATAATTCTCTTTCTCTTGATGACCCGAGGCTTACAGCTGAAAATAAGCTTGCTGTGATTATGGGAACTGAGGGTGACGGACTTTCCGATGAAACTATATCAGGCTGTGATTTTACGGTAAAAATACCTATGTATCACGGTGTTGATTCCCTTAATGTTGCTGCCGCTTCGGCTGTAGCCTTTTATCAGCTTGGTAAGAAAGATATATAAAAACTCAACCCCTGATCCGGAGTCAGGGGTTGAGTTTCTTTATTAGGATGTAATTAAAAGTTATATTATATTTTTTCAAGAACAAGAATTCTTGACTGAAGAGCCCACCAGATTTCAAAATCCAGGCCTACATTCATAAGATATGCACCGCTGTATACAACTTCCTTACCGTCGTATTCGAACTTGTATTTTGCGTCCTTATCAAGACCGTTAAGGTTTATATGTATAAAGTTATCGTTGAAGAATACATTGGGTCCCTTGCATAAGAAGACAACACTTTGTTTGTCATCAACATACTGTGTAGCATAGAATTTATCCTTTTCATAGTTAGCAAGACGGTAAAATCTGCCGAACTGCACAGTATTTCTGATTTCTTTATAAAGGGCAATGTACTTCTTGTGAAGCTCAATTACCTCAGGACTGTATTTTGAAAGGTCACCGCCGATTGAAAGTGAGCCCTGCATTGTAACGTTGAAACGGAAATCCCAGTCATTGGGACGTACATCTCTGCCTGTATCTGTTACCCATGCACGCATACATTTGATGGGATAGAGAAGAGAGAAGCCGTCCTGAATTTCAAGTCTGTCGAGAGGGTCGGTATTGTCTGATGTCCAGACCATATCAAAGTGTGAAAGTGAGCCGTAATCAACTCTTCCGCCGCCGGAAGCACAACATTCAATTTGAAGGTCAGGGTGCTTTGCTTTAAGTCTGTCTGCAATTTCATAAACAGCCTTGATGTGTCTGTACCAGAGCTCCTGAGGATTGTCAAGATTCTGTGCACCCGTCTGTGAATATGCTCTGTTCATATCCCACTTGATATAGCTGATATCATATTCGTTGAGCATATTATCCATACTGCTGAATACATGCTCCTGAACATCCTCTCTTGTAAGGTTGAGCACAAGCTGATGACGTAAAAGCGAGGATTCTCTTGTATCATAATGGTAAGCCCATTCGGGGTGCTTACGGTATAAATCAGAGTCGGGGTTAACCATTTCAGGCTCAAACCAGAGACCGAATTTCATTCCGAGGCTCTTAACCTTGTCAATAAGAGGCTTAAGACCGTCAGGGAACTTTTCTTTATTTACGTACCAGTCTCCGAGACCTGCCCAGTCATCCTTTCTCTGACCGAACCAGCCGTCATCCATAACAAAAAGCTCACAACCGATATCTGCAGCCATTTCTGCAAGCTTCTGCTGTCCTTCACAGCTGACGTTGAACCAGGTTGCTTCCCAGCTGTTATAAAGGACGGGAAGAGGCTCTTTTCTGTAACGCTCCGGCAGAATGTATTCAAGTGCGAAGGCGTTCATCTGATTGCTCATTTCTGCAAAGCCCTTTGTGTGACCGCAATAAACTGAGGGTGTTATAAATTCTTCACCAGGGTGAAGCTTATATGAAAAATCGAAATCGTTTATACCGATAACTGCTCTTGTAATGCCTGCGAAATCTCTTGAAATTTCGGTTTTGAAGTTACCTGTCCAGCCTAAGGCACCAAAGAAAACATCACCGTGTTTTTCGTCTGCATCCTGAGAGAGAATAAACAGAGGATTTACGGTGTGATTGCTTCCGCCCTTTCTGCTGTCATAAGTAAGTACACCGTTATTGACAACGGATGTTTCCTTCCTGAATTCAGCAACCCATGCACCGTTGAAATTTGTGGAGGTGTAAGGTCTTCTTGAGGGGAAATTGAACTCACCTGATGAAATTTTATTAAGAACAACAAGGTTTTCTGAGTTGTTTCTGATTTTAGCAAATCTTTCAATGATATCCGTATCGTCTCTGAGCTTATAGCAGAGAGTAACATCAAGCTTATAAGGCTTGTCTTCAAGAAGGATTTCCAGCATAAAACCGTCATCGGTTTCGCAGATATTGAAATCTTTATAAGTAAGAAGGGATTCTCTGCAGCCGTCGGCATAGGTAGCCATAAATGCAGGAGGTCTGTAAACTATTCCGCCGTAAGGAATATATTCGGTTTTGCTCAGATCTCTTGCAGAGTGGTTTGAGCTGCTCTCGTTTCCCTTGTATAAGGGAGCGTAATCCTCTACGGCACATTTGTCACCCCAGTGAAGGTGGGTAAGAACTCCCTCCTTGTCTACTGCCATAACATAATGTGTGTTTTTGGTTTCAAGAATAAATACACCGTTGTTTTCAAGAATTAACATAATTTTTCTCCTTAGCGTTACGGCAGATTAATTCCTTTCTGTCTTTAGTAAAGTCAGAAGAATGTCAGCCGTTAATATGAACCGTCAGATCGGCTCCTTATCTTTCAGTATATCAAAGGGCAGGAGGCTTGTCAACAAAAAGAAGACAATGAAAATAACAGCACAGCTTTATTTTTTTATGAGCAGGAATACAGCATTAAAATAAAGAACGGCATTTATAATGAGGGTGGAAATTTGTATTTATATATGCTATAATTATGCTATAAATCTGCTCACAGTAAGAATCATTATTAAAGGAAAATCAGAATTTTATTCGGGAGGTTTTCATATATGAAAAAAACAGTAATAATCACCGGTGCAACTGACGGAATAGGCAGGGCGCTTGCCCTTTTATTATCGGCAGAATATAAGCTTGCTCTTTGTGGTAGAAGTGAAGAGAAGATGAAGCAGCTTTTGTCGGAGCTTGGTGACTGTAATGTGTATTCAGAGTGCTTCGACCTTACGGATAGTGATAAGCGCCACAGCTTTTGTGAAAATGTAAAAAGAGAATTCGGTGCTGTGGATGTGCTTGTAAATAATGCGGGAGCTAATATCAAAAAGGATAAAATAACCGATATAGACCTTGATGACCTGAGGTATATGTTTGAGCTTAACTGTGTCAGCGCTCTGGGAATGATTCAGGAGATTTATCCTCTTATGGCAGAAAGAAAAAGCGGCTTATTCGTAAATGTATTAAGCAGCTGCTGCCTTTTCAATAATCCTTATGCAGGAAGCTATACTGCAAGCAAGGTCGCAATGGAGGGTATCAGCAAGATTCTTACCAAAGAAATAAAAGCAGAAAATATAGGTGTCTGTAATGTATATCCCGGTGGAGTTGATACGAATTTCAGAGCAGTACCGAATCATAATTATCTTAAAGCTGAAACTGTAGCTAAAATGATTAAGGCGTGTATAGAAGCAGATGAGGGCTGTGTCCACGATATTGTAATAAGACCTTTTATTGAAGATAATCTGCCTTGATTTTAAAGAAAATAATTATATAAAGCTAAGCTTACAGCCTGTAATTCAGACATAATAAAAGCTTTCTCATAAAAGAGGTGTATTATGAAAAAAGTAATTGTTGTTTCCAAAACTCACCTTGACCTGGGTTTTACCGATTATGCCGAAAATATCAGACAAAAGTATATAGATACCTTTATTCCTGAGGCAATCAGCCTTGCTGAGAAAGTGAATAAGGACGGTAAGAAATACTTTGTGTGGACAACCGGTTCGTGGATTCTTAAAGAGGCACTTAATGTGCCTGAGCAAAAGGCAAAGCTCGAAAAGGCTCTGAAGGAGGGGAATATTGCTCCTCACGCAATGCCGTTTACCACTCATACTGAGCTGCTTGATGAAGATTCTCTTGACTTCGGTCTTTCAGTTGTTGACGGACTCGATAAAATAAGAGGAAGAAAAACCACTGCCGCAAAGATGACTGATGTGCCCGGGCATACAAAGGGTCTTGTATCGCTTCTTTCAAAGCACGGTATCAGACTTTTACATATCGGCGTAAACGGAGCTTCGGCTCTTGTAGACGTACCACCCTGTTTTTTATGGAAAAACGGTGACGATGAAATAGTAGTAATATATTCGGGCGCTTACGGAGGTGCTTTTGAAAGTGACCTTGTGGAAGAAATACTTTATTTCGACCACACTCTTGACAATCACGGTGCACCTTCACCGGAAAAGGTTATTGCGCATTTTGAAGAAATTGAGAAGCAGTATCCCGGTTATGAGGTTACAGCAGGTACTATAGACGATTTTGCAGATGTTATATGGGAGGTGCGTGATAAGCTTCCCGTTTTTGAGGGTGAAATGGGTGACAGCTGGATTCACGGAAGTGCGTCTGACCCCTATAAATCTGCTGCTCTTCGTACACTTATATCTCTTAAAAATAAATGGTTTGAAGATAAATCCCTTGACAGAGAAGGTGAGGAATACAAAAACTTTACCGATGCACTTCTCTGTATTGCCGAGCACACCTGCGGTATGGACACAAAAACATATTTTTCCGATTACGGACATTATCTGAAAAAGGACTTTGTTAAAGCAAGGAAAAAAGATAAGGTTCAGTTCAGACATCTCTTCGGTGATATGCCTCAGAGTATTCTTCCTCTTGTCAGCCTTTTTGACGGAAGGCGTAAAAGAGGTTATTACAGCGTTATTGAAAAAAGCTGGAAGGAGCAGAGAGGGTATATAGAAAAAGCCTTGTCTGCACTTAATAATGAGCACAGAGAGATTGCTGAAAAAGCGCTTTTCTCCCTTGTTCCCGAGCTTCCCGACGAAATTATCCATAACGGTATAAAAGCCCTCAGAAAGGGCGACTGGGCTGTTGAAATCAATGAGTACGGCGGTATCGGCTTTCTTTCATATAAGGGTAAGGAAATTATCCGTAAAAACAATGAGCCGGCTGTTACTTACCGCTCCTTCTGTTATGCCGATTACGATTTCTGGCTTAATAATTATTCGAGAGATCTGAATGAGACGGCAATATGGGCATTAGGCGATTTTGCAAGACCTAACCTTAAAAATTACGAGGGAAGATACCCTGCCGGAAGATTTCCTTACAGAGCTGAAAAAATATCAGCGGAAGATTCACGTATTTCTGTAGAGCTTATCTGTGATAAAAAGCTCTGTGAAGAGCTGGGAGCTCCGAGAATTATACAGATTATTTATACCCTTGAAGACAGTCATCTTGGTATTGATGTCAGCTGGTTTTCTAAGGATGCAAACCGTCTTACGGAGGCAATTTATTTCAATCTTTTCCCTGATGCAGATAAAATCAGGATGAAGAAGACGGGAACTTTTGTAAATCCTGACGAGGTAGCATATAACGGCAGTCGTAATCTTCATGCTGTACAGAGTATTTTTACCGACAAATGTGAAATAGTTAATCTTCATTCACCGCTTGTATCCTTCGGAAGAGGTAAAATACTTGAGTTTGATAACAAGCCTGAAGATATAAGAAAAGACGGAATCAGCTATGTTCTTTATAACAATGTATGGGGTACGAATTTCCCGTTGTGGTATGAAGATAATGCAAAATTTTCCTTTGAAATCAGGGCTGAATAAGAGAAGACGATTTACGGTGTTGATTATTCTGAGGGCTGAATGTATAATAAAGCTTATGGGGAATAATCTTCAGACAAACAGTATAAAAAAGCAGAAGCTCAATAAAAATAAAGCGAGGTTATAAAAAATGAAGAAACGGATTATTTTAGGAATTTTACTTGTATTTGTTATTATGATAGCGGGTACACTATCTCTTTCAATAAGACCTGAGTACAGCGGAGTAAATTATAATCCTGCAGAAAGCCGGAATGAAACGGATAAAACAATCAGATTCGGCTCTGACGGAAAGCTTAAAATTTTACATATTACCGACACTCATCTCAAGTTTAACCATAACTTTGACCCTACCATATGGATGGTCGAGAGAGCCTGTGATGCAGAGAAGCCCGATATTGTTATGCTTACGGGAGATATAGTTCTGAACTGTGAAAACGCAGAAGATACAAAGAAATTGATTAATGCACTTATGAATGTTTTTGATTCAAGAAATATTCCCGTGGCTGTTACCTTCGGCAATCACGATTCAGAGCAGGGTGCAATGTCAAGAGAAGAGCTTATGGCATATTACAACACCTTTTCCTGCTCTGTATCCGTTGATGACGGTGAAGCTCTTACCGGTTGCGGTACATATAATATCCCCGTACTTGCCTCTGACGGAGAAGAGGTAAAATTTAATCTATGGGTTTTTGATTCAGGTGATTATGACGAAGAGGGAAGATACAGCTGTGTAAGACCTGATCAGATAGAATGGTATAAAAAGACATCTGATAAGCTTAAGAAGGAGAACGGAGGAGAGACCTTAAATTCTCTTGTTTTTCAGCATATAATTGTCGGAGAGATTTATGATGCACTTGAAAAATCCGATTCATGGAAATCTTATGCATATAAGCATTTATATAATGAAGACGAATATTATATGTTCGATCCCAACCGTACCAATTACGGCACAATAAGAGAATATCCCTGTCCCGGTTATGAAAACTACGGTCAGTTTGATGCAATGGTTAATAAAGGTGACGTTCTTGCAATGTTTACGGGACACGACCATACCAATGCCTTCGGTGTTGAATACAAAGGAATTGATATTGTCAATTCTCTGAGCACACGCTATATAGGTCTTTTCCATTCAACTCAGTGCGGTTACCGTGTAATCGAGGTTGACGAAAATGATACTTCAGATTATACAACACGTGTAGAGCGTATGTTTGATACATATGACTTTGAAACCGTAAAAGAAGAAAAGGAAAACGGTGATGAGTTCACCTATAAAATGGCACGTGAGTTTGCTTATAAAGGAATGGTTCAGAAATTTGCAACTGTTGTTTACGGTAAGCTTATTGAGTCTGTTACAGGCAGACAGGTGACATATCCCGATTAAAGCTTTGAAAATAAATTACAGAGCTTATTACTTGATTACGGAGGCTCTTATGAATATTATTCAGACAATTATTTCTTATTTTGCAATAGCGGCAGCCTGCGTTTCCTCTTTCTTTTCCTTTGGGGATACGGAAGCTGAGCCCTTTTCGAATAATTACACTGTTCCCGAAACCATTCCCTCATACACCGTGATTTCTGCCGAGGAGAAATCAGACTGGAAAGCAAGCTGGATATGGGATAAGGAAAATCTGAAGGAAAAAAATGTATGGATGTGCTTTATAAAAAATGTAACCGTTGAAAAAGTTCCCGAGGAGCTTATTGCCGATATATCAGCCGACTCAAAGTATTGGCTTTATATAAACGGGGAAGAGGTTATTTTTGAAGGTAGCATAAAAAGAGGTCCCGATAAAAACAGCGGATATTATGACAGTAAGGATATTGCACCTTATCTTAAAGAGGGCGAAAATACAATCTGTGCGCTGGTGTGGTATTGGGATAATGAAACGAGTTATTCCTACAGCGGCAGCGGTCAGGGCGGTTTTATTTTTGAAGCTGCAGATAAAAACATTTCAATCCTTTCCGATAAAAGCTGGAAGGTGAAAAGGCACAGCGCCTATATTGACAGTGCTCTTTATCCTCCCAATTACAGACTTTCCGAATACAGTATTTATTATGATGCAAGAAAAGATACTGAAGAGTGGATAAAGGAAGGCTATGATGCTTCATCCTGGGAGGATGCGAGTGAATATGCTGTCGGAGTTGAGGCTCCTTACGGTAAGCTTTATCCAAGAGGAATTCCTTTACTCAAGGATTACGGCCTTAAGGATTATGAAAATTCGGCTGACTACGAAAATTATACCGTAACAAAGCTTACGGGTGAAAAAATCACCGTGGATATTCCTTATAATGCACAGCTTACTCCTTATCTTAAGGTTATAGCACCTGCAGGCAAAAAGATTCGTATAACCACGGAAAACACTCTTATCGGTGCTGTTTCCTCTACTTATATAACCAAAGAGGGTGAACAGGAATTTGAGGCACTCGGCTGGTTTAACGGAGAGCATATTACTTATAAAATACCCAGAGGTGTGACTGTTGTTTCTCTTAAATACCGTGAAACGGGATATGACAGCTCCTTCAGCGGTAATTTCAGATGTGATGACGAATTTCTGAATTCTCTGTGGCAGAAATCTCTGCGTACCCTTTATGTTACTATGCGTGACAATTTTATGGATTGTCCCGACAGAGAAAGAGCACAGTGGTGGGGCGATGTAAACAGCGAAATGATAATGACTATGTACTCCATGGACAGTAATTCCTATCTGCTTTATCAGAAGGGCGTGGAGGCAATGCTTTCCCATATTGACGATACAAAGATTCTTCAGACCGTTGTACCTATAAGCGGTGATTATTTTGAGCTTCCTGTTCAGCAGCTTGCAGGAATTACCGGATTCCTTACTTATTACAGATACACCGGTGATAAGGCGTTTATTGAAAAGGTTTATGATGCATCTGTTGATTATCTTAAGCTTTGGGAAATAGGTGAAAATAACCTTGTTGTTCATCGGAGCGGCTCGTGGGATTGGCCTGACTGGGGCAAAAAAGCCGATATGACAGCTATAGAAAATGCCTGGGTTTATTATGCTCTTTCTTCTGTAGGTGAAATGGCAGAGCTTCTCGGGAAAGAGGAGGATATCTCCTTTATCACTGAAAGAAAAAATGCTCTGTCAGAAGGCTACAAGAGTCTATGGACAGAGAAGGGCTATAAAAGTGAAGATGTAAAAGAGCCTGACGACAGAGCCAATGCACTCGCGGTTTTATCGGGACTTGCGGAAAAAGAACAGTACGAAGCTATCACAAAGGTTCTTACAGAAACAAAAAATTCAAGTCCCTATATGGAATACTATGTTCTTGAAGCGCTCTGTGAAATGGGAGAATATGAAGCTGCAAAAGAAAGAATCAGGGACAGATATGAGGGTATGGTCAATGAAGATTATTCTACTCTCTGGGAATTCTGGAACTCATCGCAGGGCACTAAGAATCACGCCTGGAGCGGTGGTCCTCTTGTTATAATGAGTAAGCATTTTGCCGGTATCACTCCTCTTGAAGCCGGATATGAAAAGGTGAAAATTGAGCCTCAGTATTATCTCAGTGACAGTATGGAATGTACTGTTCCCGGTGTAAAAGGACTTGTTTCTCTGAGCTACAGGGAAAACTCGGGAGAATATGTTGTTGATCTTGTTCTTCCCGATGGTGTAAAAGCTGAGCTGTATGTGCCTGACGGTGCTGTTGTAAATATCAATTCCGAGCTTTATTACCTTGAGGGCAGATATGCAGATAAAGAGGGAAGCGTTGAAGTTATAGAAAACAGCCTCTCATAAGAAATAAATAAAAAGAGCGTTGCAGCAGGGGATAAGCTTCCCTTACTGCAACGCATATTTTTTAATCATTTTTTCTCAGACTCATAGCCGAAGGTGTAATCTTTAAAGCCTGAAGAATAGCGCTGTTCACCATTATCCGTAACCCACATTGCTTCAAGATTATCTGTTTCTTCAACAAGCTTTATCCCTTCTTCAAAGGGCATCAGAAACAGTGCCGTTGAAAAAGCATCACCGACTCCCGAATCATCGCAGAGAACGGTAACAGACTTATAACCGAGACCGGGCATAAGAGTCTCAGGGTCGATTATGTGGTGGAAGCTTTCTCCGCCGACAACATAAAAGCGCTGGTAAGAACCGCTTGTCACAACGGATTTCCCCGTCACCTCAAGATAGTCAATATAAGGCTTGTCTGTGTTTTCTGTATCGGGATTTTCTATTCCTACCCTCCAGGGAGAAGCCTCATTTCCTGCATTGCCTATAGTACGGATATTTCCGCCTACATTAAGAATATAATCTGTTATACCTTTTTTAATCAGATGCTGTGCAATTTTTTCTACAGCGTAGCCCTTTGCAATTGCACCTACATCAAGCTTCATAAGGGGGTCTGCAATATAAACGGTATTCTTTTCTTCGTCGATAATAAGGTTGTTTATATCCGTATGCTTTGCCGCTTCTTCAAGCTTTTCCATAGGCGGAAGCTCTGCCTGTGAGGGATTGTCAAGTCCCTCGTTTCTGTAGGTGTGCCAGATTGAAAGCACACTGCCCATTGCTATATTGACTTTACCGTTTGTTGTTTTGTACATTTCCTTTGCGAAAAGAAGCATATCAATTATCTTTTCATCAACCTCGACAGCCTTGTGCTCATCATCCGTAATATCATTTACCGTGACAAGATTGTTGATATCGGCATAACGGTTATAAATAGTAAAAAGCTTGTGATATTCATCTAAAAGAGCCGTTATTTCCACGCATACTGCATCAAACTCTTCCTTATTTTCTTCATAACCTATAATTGTTGTAACTGTATCAAAATAGTCAAAGTAATAAGCGTTGAATTTCTTTTTCTCTGAAGCCTTACATGAAGTGAAGGAAAATACCAGTAAAATTGTCAGAATAAAAATAAAGGCTATCCTTAGTGCTTTTTTCATTCGTTCACCACCTTCAAAAAATGGAGATGCTGCCTGAGCAACATCCCCATGCTATGTATGATTTGATTAAGCAACGGTTGCTGCTGCAGCAGCTGCCTTGATCATATCACTGATTGAGATTGTGCAGCCTGCTGTTGCAAGGTCACCTGCACCGTAGCCTTCTGAGTCTGCAAGTGAAGCGAAGTCAGCAGCAGTCTTGCCTTCAAGAGCTGCATCAAAAGCAGCAGCCTGAACATACCATTCTGCAACCTGACCTTCACTGCCGTCGTGCTTCTTACCGTAAGCAGCCATATTGTATCCGTCACCGAGCTCACCCTTTGTCTTGAGCTCAGCTGCTGAATCAACGGTTGACTTACCTGCAACGTCAAAGCCGAGCTTAGCTGAAAGAACGTCTGTCTTAGCAGCTGCTACCTTGCCTTCAGCATTTACTGCTGCTGCAACAATTGTAGCATCTACAGCAACTGATCCTTCTTTTTCTTCTGTTGCGTCAGTGTTTGTGATTGATGTAGCAAAAGCGATGTTGAGCTTGTCATCTGCTGTTGCCTTTGAGTCAGCTGCATTTGCAACTGCTTCTTCAAGAGCACTCATAATTCCACCTACGCTGATTGTACAGCCTGCTGTTGCAAGGTCGCCTGTTGTGTAGGTGTCCTCTGTCATAAATGCCTTTACTTCGTCAAGAGTCTTGCCCTTAGCGGTAGCTTCGAAAGCATCAATCTGCTCGAACCATTCAAGAACCTTACCGTCGCTGCCGTCATGCTTTTTGCCGTATGCAGACATATTGTAGTTTGCACCGAGCTCATACTTTGTCTTAACATCCTCAGAGGCAATTGCCTTACCTGCTGATGTCCATGCAGCCTTCGCATCGAGAGAATCGATTGCGATGTCTGCAATTTTTCCTTCTGCGTCGAGAAGAACTGCAACTGCGTTGACTTCAACGCTTGCTGAACCGTCTGAATCACCGTCGGCAGATTTTGCATCACCGTATTTTGCTGAAATGCCGAGACCTAACTTAAGAGCGTCTCCGCCTTTTTCGTTGCCGCAAGCAACCAATGCAATCATTGCAAATGCGAGAACAGCAACAAGAATAATACTCATTATTTTTTTCATGCTTGTGTACTCCTTTTTCAATATTATTGTTAGCTTTTTACACAGCCGGTAACATTATTACAAAAATATATGTTTTTGTCAATAGTTTTTTAGCTGTTACTGTATTTTGATTTTCTCAAATCTTTTGAGAAGAAAGGCTCCTGCAATACCGATAGCCACACCTGCAAGGGTACCCGTTACAGCAAGTACAGCCATATAGTATCCTATCTGAACGGTGTTGAAAAGAAAAATTGCAACAATAATCTGTCCGAGATTATGAGCCACACCGCCGACAATACTCGTTCCTACTGTAGAGAACAGCTTTGTTCTTTTACATATTGCCATAAGAATGACACTGAGAAAAGCACCGGCAAAGCTGTATGCAAGTGACATAAAATTGCCGAACAGAAGAGCTACCGTAAAAATTCTTATAAAGGAAACGGCAGCACATTCCTTCACACCGAACTTATAAAGCAGAAAAACCATAACTATATTCGGTAGACCTATTTTGATTCCGGGGACAGCTGACCAGATAGGGGGTAAGATTGCCTCAAAATATGAAAGAATCAGGGCAACCGATGTCATCAGTCCCAGAAGCGCTGCTTTTTTTGTATTGTCTTTCATAACACTCTCCGTAAAATAAGCTTATGCCACAATGTCGAGTCCCGTGTCGGTATCTGTGCCTGTAATCTCTATTACAACTTTGTGCGGCAGACATACTATTGTTTCACCTACATAAGAAACGGGCTTGTACTGTCTGCAGATTCCGTCAGGACAATCAGCCTCTGATACAAAAGCTTTTCCGTCTTTTATTACCACCACATTACGATTTTCACCATTTATGCCTGTTCTGATTTCAAATTCAGTATCCTCTGAAAGCAGATATTCTGCTGTTTCAACTCCGTCAATTTTCACAACAGCCTTATTACCCTGAGTTTTTGTAAAATTCATAAGTAAAAGTCCTGCCGCCGCCGTTATAAGAATAACAGCGGCGAGGATAAGATCATTACGAAATTTTCTTTTTCCGGTGAAGGAAGTATCTTTTTCGTTTTTGTTCATAAATTAACCAATCGTTCCTTCGTTAAAATCAACTGCTTTAATACAGTGGGTTACACAGGAGTCAAAGCAGACTCTGCAGCCGGTGCACTTATCGTAATCAATTCTTGCAATATTATTTTCTACGGTTATTGCGTGTGAGGGACAAACCTTTTCACATTTCTTACAGCCGAAGCAGACATTCTTGCATTTCTTTCTTGCAACAGCACCTTTTTCGGGATTACTGCACATAACAACAACCTTTGAATTCTGAGGGATAAGGTCAATAACACGGTTAGGACAAGTGTTAACGCATTTGCCGCAGCCGATACATTTTTTAGGATTGATATGTGCAAGAGAATCGTTGATGCAGATTGCATCTGCAGGACATACCTTTGCACAGTCACCGCATCCGATACAGCCGAATTTACAGGAGGAGGGACCGCCGAAAATAAGCTTTGAAGCCTTACAGCTGTCTATACCGTCATAAATAACGTCATAGTCCACACTGTTGCAGTCACCGTTACACATAACGAAAGCAACCTTTGCCTCAACAGCTGAAAGCTCAATGCCGAGAACGGATGAAAGCTCACCTACAACAGCTGCACCGCCGGGGATACAGAGATTTGCCTCTGCTGCACCCTTTGCAACTGCTTCAGCATAGCTGTCACAGCCTGCAAAGCCGCAGGCACCGCAGTTTGCACCGGGAAGACATTCACGGATTTTTATAACCTTTTCATCCTCTCCAACCTTGAAGAAATGAGCAGAAAGAACGAGCAGGATACCTGCAATAACACCTATAGCCGCCACAACAGGGAGGGCTGTCAGAATAGCTGATAACATTTTTCTGTTCCTCCTTTTTATGCGAATAAGTTGTCAACAATTCCGGCAAAGCCGAAAAATGCCAGTGAAATGAATGATGCTGCAATAAGAGTTACGGGAAGACCCTTGAAGCTTTCGGGTATTCCGCTTTCCTCTATGCGTGAACGCATTCCTGAGAAGAGCACCATAGCAAGAAGGAAGCCGAGACCGCAGCCTAAGGAGCTTACCATTGAAGTGAGAAAGCCGTTCTGCTCCAATGCACCGTAGTCAGTGATATTATTGATTGTAACACCGAGAACTGCACAGTTGGTTGTAATAAGAGGCAGATAAACACCGAGACTCTTATGAAGAGAGGGAATAAACTTCTTAAGGACGATTTCAATAAACTGAACAAGAGCAGCAATAACAAGAATGAATACAATAGTCTGTGTGTATTCAAGTCCCATTTTTTCAAGAATATATTTCTGTACAGGCCAGGTTACTGCTGTTGCAACAAGCATAACAAAGATAACGGATATACCCATACCTACTGCCTGATTAAGCTTTTTTGAAACGCCGAGGAAGGGACAGATACCGAGGAATCTGTTAAGAACATAGTTATTTACGAGAACTGAGGACATCAGTATGATTACAAGACCCTTGAAAGTTTCCATTTATTTGTCCTCCTTTTCTTTATTTCCTGAACAGCTTCCGCTGCATACACCTGCTGAAGGACAGCCGGCACAGGAGAATTCTTTCTTTTTGATTAACTTACCCTTGGTTATTTTATTTATAAGTGCAATCATAGAACCGTAAACGAGAAGTCCGCCGGGAGCTTTGACGAAGAACTCAATTATATGAGTGCTGAAAAAGGGAACCTCAATACCTGCAAAGGTACCGGCACCGATAACCTCACGGATTGTAGCTATAGCAACAAGAGCGATAGTGAAGCCTATACCCATACCTACACCGTCGAGTGCAGATTTTATAACACTGTTCTTGCTTGCAAACATTTCAGCTCTGCCGAGAATGATACAGTTAACGGTAATAAGTGCAAGGAATACACCTAAGAGCTCGTACATTTCGGGAAGGAATGCATGCATAAACATCTGCACTATTGTAACAAATCCCGCAATAACAACTATATAGCAGGGAATTCTAACGGTTTCGGGAATAAATTTACGAAGCATTGAGATTACAATGTTTGAACAGATAAGAACTGCCATAGTGGCAAGTCCCATACCGACCGCACTGATAACGGTTGTTGTGGTTGCAAGAGTGGGGCAGGTGCCCAGAATAAGAACGAAAACAGGGTTCTCACGGAGCAAGCCCTTTAATAATACTGAAATGTTACTGTCTTTTTTCATGCTCAGGCCACTCCTTCCATAATTTTTACTGCTTCAAAGACTTTTGATACAGCGGTCTTATAGCCGTTGGTTGTAATTGTTGCACCACCGATAGCATCAATTTCACGGTAGTTGTTTTCATCCTTGCCGTTGAACTGAGTGTAGAATTCCGGGTCAGCACAAGCAGAGCCTATGCCGTCAGTTTCAGCCTGAGAAAGAGTCTGACAGGCGAGAATTCTTCCGTCGGGAGTAACAGATACCTTGATACGGATATATTCACCTGAGGGGTAATAGTACTCATCACCGTTTATGCCGAAGCCTGCTGCACGGACCTCAAATACATAATTTCCGCTTGCAGTTTTATATGCCTTTTCAATTGCTGAGGGCATATTCTCATAAGAACTGATGTCGGTCTCCGTAACTTCTGAAGCAGTAACAGCTGCAGCGTTTGCACTCATAACTGCCTTTACTTCGTCGGAAACGTCACTTATCACATTACCGTCCTTGTCAGCTGCAATAAAGCTTTCACCTGAAAGGAATACATAGCCTGAACCGTTGTCTGCGATATACACTGCAGATACGTCCGTAAGGTCTTCAGTTACAAACCAGGAGGTGAATGAGCCTTCTGCTGCAGGTAAAGCTTCTCTGAGACTGTCAGCAAGGATTTCTTCCTCACTTCTTATATCAACTGAGCCGCCACCGAGAATAAGGGCTGTATTAAGGGCATCCTTGAGAGCATCCTTATAACCCTGAGTTGTCTTTGTAACACCTGAAACGGTAGCAAGTCCGTCAATTGTGTCAGCTTTATAGCCGATAGCTGTTTCACCGTAGGTCTTTTCGTAGCCTAATGTTTCGTTGCTTGAAAGGCAGACAGCGCCTGTGATTTCACCTGAAGCACTGATACCGCACATAATTACCATATCAGTACCGTAGCCGGATGTTTTAAGCTTTACAACACATCCGCCGCCTTCTTCGGAATATGCTTCCGTTACTGTTGAAGGAAGCTCATAAGCAGAAAGGTCAACAGATGTAAAGCCTTTTCCTCCCGGTAATACTACAGAGAGTGCTTCATTTGCTGCCGCTGAAGCATTTTCTTCGATTATAGGTGCAGTGACAAAATTGGTAACTGCAAGAAGAATTGCAACGACGGCGCAGATAACTGTTAAAGCTATTACGCTTTTTATATTCTTTTTCATTTCTTTTCCCCTCCAAACAGTTTTCTTGCGGTAAGAGAGCGGATATAGGGATTAACAATATTCATAAGGAGTATTGCAAAGGAGACACCTTCGGGATATACGCCCCAGAAACGGATAAGCACCGTAATAATACCTGCACCGATACCGAAAATAATTTTACCTGAAGAGGTTGACGGCGATGTGACATAGTCTGTAGCCATAAAGATTGCACCGATGATAAGTCCGCCTGAAAGCACATAGGCGAGGGCTGTAAGTGCATTGAAATCGGATACAAGGAAGCTGAAGAGGAAGGTTGTTCCGATGAAGGCAACGGGAATATGCCAGGAAATAACCTTACGGATAAGAAGATAGACACCACCGATAAGAAGTGCAATAGAGCAGGTTTCACCGATTGCACCGCCGGTTTTACCGAGAAGAAGGTCTGTAAGCTCAGGAATGTTTCCTTCTGCAATTTCTACAAGGGGAGTAGCACCTGATGCTGCGTCAACGCCTGAAGGAAAAGCTGCTTTTGTCATTGAGCTGAAGGCAACGAGCATAAATACACGTGCAGTTGCAGCGGGGTTTACAAGATTTCTGCCTATACCGCCGAAGATGCACTTAACAACGATAATAGCAAAAACTGCACCGGTTGCTGCCTGCCATAAGGGTACATTTGCAGGGAGATTCATTGCAAGAATAAGACCTGTAACAACGGCACTGAGGTCACCGATTGTCTGCTCCTTCTTTACTGCAAGATTGAAAATAGCTTCTGAAATAACGGATACGGCAACACATACGCCAATAACGGCAAGTGAACGTATACCGAAAATCACAACTCCTGCAATTGCAGCCGGTAAAAGAGCAATCAGAACATCAAGCATAATTCCCGCTGTTGTTCTTTTACTGCGTATATGAGGAGAAACTGAAATATGAAGTCTGTTTTTCATTATACATTAGCCTCCTTTGCTTTCCATTCACGTAAGGCTGATTTTATAACTTTGATATTCTGCACAAGGGGACGCTTTGCAGGGCAGTTATAAGCACAGCAGCCACATTCCATACATAAGGTTACGCCGAGCTTTTCAAGACGTTCGTATTCGCCTCTGTCGTAAGCTCTTACAATTTCCGATATATCAATACCGAAGGGACAGTTGGCAGTACAGGTTCCGCACTGTATACATGCAGTTTCCCTGGGGGCGACTGAATCCTTTTTATTGAAAGCAAGAACAGCATTTGTCTGCTTGAGAACGGGCTCTTTTATGCTTGGTACAGAAATACCCATCATAGGTCCGCCGTAAATTATCTTGCCGGGCTCCTCTGAAAAGCCGCCGCAGAAATCAAATACTTCCTCTAAGGAAATTCCGATGGGAACAATTACATTCTTCGGATCTTTTACTGCGCTTCCGTCAACGGTTATGCACTTTTCAACAACAGGCATACCTGTTCTGAAATATTTACCGAGGAAAGCCATGGTTGTACAGTTACAGACAATACAGCCTACATCGGCGGGAAGCTTTCCGTCACCGATTTTTCTGCCTGTAGTACAGTAAACAATAACCTTTTCACCGCCTGTAGGATATTTTGCAGGAAGTGCTGAAACGGTTATCTTACTGTTCGCTGAAGCAAGCTCCTTCATTTTTGCAATAGCATCGGGCTTGTTCTTTTCTACAGCAATAATTACCTTTTCAATACCTGTGTATTTTGTTATGATATCAATAGCATAAGCAATGTCATCGGCGTGCTCGGTCATTGTGTAATTATCGCTTGTGATATAAGGCTCACATTCTGCACCGTTGACTATAAGGTAATCGATTTTCTTATCTGTTCTGAACTTTGCATAAGTTGGGAAGCCGGCTCCTCCGAAGCCTACAACACCGCTCTGCTTCATAGCTTCGATAAGAGCTTCCTTTGAATCAATAACGGGAGGAGTAATGCTTTCGTCAGGTATCATCTTACCGTCAGAGTCTATTACAATTGCCTGCACTCTGTTGCCGGCTGAATTGAATATATCTGAAATTCCGACAACATTACCTGAAACAGATGAATATACGGGAGAAGAAAAGCCTTCACCTGCACGGGCAACAAGAGTACCCAGCAGTACCTCATCTCCTGCTTTTACAACGGGCACTGCGGGGGAACCGATATGAGAAAGAAGGGGAAGAGTAACATTATTCTTCGTAACCAATCTTTCTGCCGGTTTACCGGCTGTACCTTTTTTATGAGGTAATTTTATACCTTTAAGAGAAAAAGCCATTTTTAATAAACCTACCTTTCTGAATTGTACCTGTACCGTCAATTAAAAAAATTATTTTTAATATCAGACAGGAAAAAACTGCTCAAATAACCATCCTACATTATATATTACCGACGGAATAAAGTCAATAAATTAAAATGTACAAACAATTACCATAAAACTTATATAAAACTTCTATTATGTTATTATTTTAATATTGTAAAAGAAAATACAGCCCTGACCTTCAGAAACAAGCTCAGGACTGTTTATACTGCTTTTCAGTTTTTCATCAGAGTTACAAGTATCTCTGTCATTTTTTCCATAGACTCAACGGGCACAAATTCGTGGATACCGTGGAAATTGGCACCGCCGGTGGAAAGGTTGGGGCAGGGAAGACCCATAAAGGAAAGTCTTGCGCCGTCAGTACCGCCTCTGATAGGAACAATAAGAGGCTCTACACCGGCATCTCTCATTGCCTTTGCGGCACTGTCAATAATATGCATAAAGGGAAGTATTTTCTCCTTCATATTATAGTAGCTGTCCTTTATCTCAGCTTCAAAGGTGCCTTCTCCGTAAACGCTGTTAAGATAAGCGGTAAGGTTTTTTATAAAATCCTTACGCTTTAAGAATTTTTCCGTATCGTGGTCACGGATGATATAGGAAAGCTCAGCAAGGGTTTCATCACCCTTCATATCGCAAAGATGATAAAAGCCTTCATAACCCTCGGTATGAGAAGGTGTTTCGGCTGAGGGAATCATATTGATAAATTCCGCAGCAAGAAGAGAGGCATTTTTCATTTTATTCTTTGCACTTCCGGGATGAATGTTGATTCCGTGAATTGTGATTTTAGCGGAAGCAGCATTGAAGTTTTCGTATTCTATTTCACCGAGCTCACCGCCGTCAACGGTGTATGCCCAGTCGCAGGCAAATCTTTCTGTATTGAATCTGTCTGCGCCTCTTCCTATTTCCTCGTCGGGGGTAATACCTACGGCAATTCTTCCGTGACTTATTTCCGGGTGAGAGAGAATATACTCGCAGGCAGTAAAAATTTCTGCTATACCTGCCTTGTCATCTGCACCGAGAAGGGTTGTTCCGTCGGTTGTGATAATATCACAGCCTATATATTTTTCAAGATAAGGAAAGTCTCTGACGCTGATGCTTACACTGTCATTAAGAGCTATATCTCCGCCCTTATAGGAAACAACCTGAGGCTTTATTCCGTCACCTTTTACTGCGGGACTTGTGTCCATATGGGCAATAAATCCTATTGAAGGGTCATTTTCTCTGCCCTTTGTAGCGGGAATAACACCGTATACATATCCGTTTTCATCGAGCTCAACCTCACTCAGACCAATGCGTTTAAGCTCATCGGCAAGATATTCACCGAGAATAAGCTGTGACGGAGAGGATGGACAGCTTTCACTGTTTTCATCGGAATTGGTTCCGAAGGAAACGTATTTTAAAAATCTTTCTGCTACTGCACTTTTCATTCGTTCACTACTTCCTTCTTGTGTTCTTCTATTGTTGCTGTAACCTTCTTATCGTTATAAAGGACGAAGAATACAACGGAGAAGAGACTGAAAATACCTGCAAAAACACCTGTGAGCTTTACACCCTGAAGGCTTACGCTTTCTCCTGCCTTTGCTCCTATTGCAAGAATACTTGAAACCCCCATCATAGCAACAGCAGAGCAAATTTTTTCGATAAAGGTTTTGACTGCGGAGAAAATACCCTCACGGTTAACACCGTTTACAAGACAGTCCTGCTGAATAATATCTGAAATTACAGACTGGGGAAGGATATTGATTGCAGCAAAGGGGAAGGAAACGATAACACCCATAGCAAGACCTACGAAAAGCTCCTTACCGGGCGCAAGAGCTGCAATTTTATCTCCGAAATAAATAAGACCGAATACTATTGTGAATACTACAGCAGCAATAACAAGAGGAATCTTCTTGTTGTATTTGCGGCTGATTTTTATAATCAGCGGGAACAGACAGATTGCTACTGCAATAGCACAGAGCATAACAAGGAATGACTGGGATTCGGGTACATTAAGAAGCATTGTGATGTAATAGAGCATAGCTGTCTGGAAGAATGCCATGGAAACGCCTACGAAAAGGTCACCGAGGCTGAAGATAACGAACTGCTTGTTTCTGAAAACCATACCGAAGGATCTGAGCATAGATTCCTGAGGCTTTACGTTCTTTTCAACATAATCCTTTTCTTCAAATGCATAAGCACTGAGCATAAGGCAGATTATACCTATGATACCGAAAACGGTGAATACGGTACGCCAAGCCCAGAGAGGAGAAAGACCTGCATTTTTGAGAAGATCAACAAATAGTGTTGCCGCATACATAAATGAGCTTGAGCCCATAAAGAAAACGGTGCTTATTCCGTAGTAGCCTACTCTGACCTTTGCGTCGGGAATGATTTCGGGAACAAGGGCGTTTCTCGGAATAAAGAATAAGGTATAGGCGGTATAATAGGTCACAAGGAAGAAGCCGACCCATACAGCATTAAGAGCAGAGCCTTCGCTGAAGGGTGCATAGAAAATAAGAACAACAGACAAAGCATAGGGCAGAGCTGCATAACGAAGGAAGGGCATACGTCTGCCGGCCTTATGGGTACATTTATCGGACAGAGATGCAACAACGGGGTCTGTAACAGCATCCACAATTTTACCGAGAGCTGTGATGAAAGCCATAATAGTGATAAAGCCTAAAAATTTATTTTCAGGCAGTATAGAGGGCAGACCGCTTTTAACTGTAGGCTGGAAGAAATAAAGAAGGTAGTTGCTTATCATACCCGTAAACAGACCTTTTGCTATATCAGCAAGGCAGTAACGGTACATTTTTCTTTTTGGTAAGGTTTTTGACATAAATATATCTCCTTTCAGATTAACTCAGACAATAATATCATAATGTGTCAGCTTTTTCAAGCGTAAGTATTATTTAGGTAAAGCTGTGTGGAAGACTGTCTGGGTAATACTGAAAAGCAGCTTCCGTTTACATATATTTAATTACTTGTTTCAGCTTTGTTTATCATTGGTTTTTATAATGAAATCAAAAGATATGCCGTTTCAGAGAACGGCTGTATGAGAGGATGTTGAATATGAAGATTACCTGGTACGGCACTGCAACAATCGGAATTGATGACGGAAAAACCAAATTACTTTTTGATCCTTTTGTGCGTATGAACAAGCGCATAGAGACCACGCCCATTGAAGGCTTTACCGGTTTTGATGCGGTTATTATCACTCACGGTCATTTTGATCATATATACAGCATTCCCGAGCTTGCAGAAAAAGATAAGACCGTTCCCATATACTGTACCGAAACGCCGAAGAAAACTCTTGTCGGAATGGGTGTATATGAGGAGCGCATTAAAACGGTAAGACCTGACGAAACATTTGAAATAGGGGATTATACTATCCGTGTACGCCGTATAAAGCATATTGTCTTTGACCCGGTTTATATTCTTTCGGTTGTGCCTAAATGCGTTATGATGTTTCCACGTTTGTTCTGGCAGGCATATATGAATCACAAAATGCCTGAGGGCGGAGAGATTGTTGCCTATGAGATTGAAGCCCACGGTAAAAAAATCTTTCTTACCGGTTCCTTCCGTGAGCATCCTCAGGAGCAGTATGCGGATGATATTGATCTTATGATTCTTGCTAACGGCGGAAGTGTTTTCGTACCCGAGAAGACCAAAGCATTTATCAACAGATACCGTCCAAAGAAAATCCTTGTGGATCATTTTGACGATGCCTTTCCTCCTCTTACCCGTAATGTCAGTGTTGAAAGGCTGAGAAAAACCGTAGAAAAAAATCATCCGGACATAGAATTTATTATACCTGAAATCTGTAAGTCTGTTGATTTTTAACCGTAAAAGAATACATAAAATCCCACCTGAAGCTTAAAATCAGGTGGGATTTACTTATAAGCTGAGGATATTATAACTCACTGTGCTTTGCTCTTATTTCTTCAAGCTCTTCGAGAATTACTGTATGCTGCTTTTCATCAAGGAAATATCCGTGAATGGGAAGTGCCTGAAGCACGCAGCCGGCAGCGGGAATAATTGTGATAAGCACAAGCATTGCCGAGGTGATTCCGGGATATTCCGAAGCAAAATTGAGAGTATAATCCATACCCTTTGCAGAGGCATCGGCTATATTCTGAGTAAGAGTGTTTATAGTATCAGTATAATTTACTGCAGAGAAAACGAGGTTTGTTATAACTGCAGTAATTGCTGCAGTGAGCTTTGCAGTGAAATTAAGACCTGAGAAGAATACACCGTCATTTCTTCTGCCTGTCTTATGCTCCATATAGTCAACACTGTCTGCAATCATTGTGGTGTTGTATACGGTGGTAAGACCTGTAAGGAAGCCGCCGATGAAAAGCATAACTCCCATAAAGATAAGGTGCTTATAGCCGATTAAGAAAATAAGCAGATAGGGGATGGCGTTAAGATAAGAGGAGGCAAGGTAAACCTTCTTCTTGCCGAATTTTTTTGCAAAGGCTGTGCTTGAATTCATAGCAATTATCATACCGACAAGGAAGGGACCGCCGAGCTTAATAAGCCACACCGTTTCATTTCCTCCGTTACCGAGAACCCACTTGCAGAAGTAGATGCCTGCTGAAAGCATAATTGTCTTTGTACAGCCGAGAATATTTGAAGCAAGAGAGCGCAGGAAAAGCTTGTTTTCCCACATAAGCTTAAGGTTTTCTCTGAGACCTGTATCCTTTTCTTTAGGAGCCTGAGCAATTCTTTCGCGGATAAAGGCAAAGGGAAGTCTGAAAAGAATACCGCCGAAAACAGCTATTGCCGTTACTGCAAGAAGATAGCCCTGAGGCTCAGAAAAATATGCAAGGTCAGAGTTTGCCTTGCCGGTGTTTTCAAAAAGACCGAGGTCTATAGCACCGAGAGCATCCTTTATAGGATAGAAGGCAACAACGATAATACTGCCGACACTGCTTATTGTTCTTGCAGCAGAAATGAGCTTTGATCTTTTTTCTTCGTCGGGTGTCATAAGTGAGGTTACGCCCCAGAGAGGTATATCACCGAGAGTATACAGTGTTTCCCAGAGCAGGAAGCTGATTATAACATAAAGAATTTTAACGCTGTTGGGAAGATTGGTAATAGGCAGGAACATCAGAATTGTTGTAACTGCGACAGGCATAGGTACAAACTTGAGATAAGGTCTGCACTTGCCCCAACGGGTATGGGTTTTATCTACAACGGTACCCATAAGAATATCGTTGATGCCGTCCCAGATTCTTGAAATGCCCATTATCATACTGACGGCTATGGTAGGAATTATAAGAATATCCGTATAGAATACCTGAAGCACCGAGCCGACAACAGCATAAATGATATTCTGACCGAACATACCGGCGAGATAGAAATTCCGTTCACGGTTTGAATAATCGCCTATGTCTTTTGTTGCGTCGGGATAAGATTTGCAAAGCAATTCCTTTAATCCGTTTAACATATAAATTGCGCCTCCTTTAGTTTCATAGGGTAATAATATCATAATTTATGTGTATTTTCAATAAATAAAAAATTTTTTGAGGTAATTTTTGTGAAAAATAGTGAATTTTTTCTTTTGCTGTGATATTATACATAGTGGAATAAAATATTGATGTGAAAGGAAAGACGGTTTGTATTTTACAATCTGTCGGAGTAATGCTATGAGTAATATTAAGCACGTTCACACTATTGCTACTGCGCATCTTGATACGGTATGGAACTGGGATTTTGAAACTACTGTCAGCAAATATATCCCTCATACTCTGCGCTGGAATTTTGAGCTGTTCAGAAGATATCCTCAGTATGTTTTTAATTTTGAGGGTGCGTACAGATATGCACTTATGGAGGAATATTATCCCGGACAATTTGAAAAGCTCAGGGAATATGTTGCAAAAGGGAACTGGTATCCCTGTGGAGCCGGATGGGAAAACGGTGATGTAAACGTGCCCTCACCCGAGGCGCTTTTCAGAAACTTCCTTTTAGGTAATAACTATTTCAGTGAAAAATTCGGTATCAGAAGCAAAGATGTTTTTCTGCCCGACTGCTTCGGCTTCGGTTATGCTCTGCCTTCAATAGCAAGACATTCCGGTCTTTACGGCTTCACTACTCAGAAGCTCAGCTGGGGCAGTGCCTACGGTCAGCCCTTTGATCTTGGCAGATGGTACGGACCCGACGGCAGATATATTATTGCAAGCTTAAAAATGCACAACTATGTAGCTGTGCTGGGAAATCTCAGAAAAAGCAAGGCAATAAAAGAAAAGCTTGCCGAAAACGAAAAGCACGGCTTGAATATGACAGAGATTTTTCACGGAATCGGTGACAGAGGCGGCGGACCCATTCCACCCTCAGTCAGAAGTATGTGCCGTAATATGAAAAAGAATAAAAGCTCTGATATCAAGGTTCATTCTTCACCCTCCGATAAGGTTTTCAAAGAAATTATGACCGAAATGACAGAGCAGGAGAGAGAAAAGCTTCCCTCCTGGAATAACGAATTGCTTCTTACTGACCACGGTACTGCGGGACTTACCTCAAGAGCTCTCAGCAAGCGCTGGAACCGAAGAGGAGAGGAGCTTGCCGATATGGCTGAAAGAGCAGCAGTAACGGCAACGTGGCTCGGCACTGCTGACTATCCTCAGGCACAGCTCAATACCTCCTGGAAGAGACTTATCAACCATCAGTTTCACGATGATTTACCCGGAACATCTCTTCAGCAGATATATCTGCGCTCCTGGAATGACTACGGTCTGTCACTTAATCAGCTTTCACACGAATATGAAAAAAGTATCTGCGCAATTGCGTCTGTTCTTGATACATCCTTCTGTAAGGGTACACCGGTTATTGTAAATAATCCTGTTGAATACAGCAGAACAGGCTGTGTTAATGTAACTCTTGACGGTGTGTATAAGGGGATTTCCGTTTATGACAGTAAGGGTGCAGAAATGCCCTCGCAGATTGTAAGCTGTACAGAAAACAGTACACAGATTGTTATTAATGTAAATATGCCTGCTTGTTCATACTGTGTATTTGATGCGGTAGAAAATGAAAAAGGCTATACTGAAGAGCCGAAGGTCAGAGTAACTGCAGCATCTCTTGAAAACGAAAGATACACCGTAGCTCTTGACGCAAACGGTGATATAGGCTCAATCTACGATAAGGAGCTCGGCAGAGAGCTTTTGTCAGCACCGGTTACTCTCGGTATTTTTGATAATTATGTAGGCGGATGGCTCTATCCTGCCTGGGAGGTAAAATACAAGCAGTCAATAAGAAAGCCTGACAGAAAGGCCGTTCTTGTTTCATCTGAAATAGCTGAGCAGGGACCTGCACGATGCACAATAAGAGTGGTACAGAAAGCCGATGATTCTGTATTCACAAACAATATTTCACTTTCTGCCGGCTCTGACCGTATAGAGGTTCAGTGTGAGCTTGACTGGAACAGTCAGCATACTCTCTGTAAGAACATATTCAGCTTTACCTGTGAGAATGAAGAAGCAACCTTTGATCTCGGTCTCGGCGCAATTAAGCGCGGTAATGCTAACGAAAAGGTTTATGAGGTGCCTGCACAGAAATGGGTGGACATAACCGACAGTAAAGGTGATTACGGTGTTTCTGTTATCAGTGACTGCAAATACGGCTGGGATAAGTTCAGTGATAACACCCTTAGGCTTACGGTAATGCATACACCGATTAATAATTCACGTCCTGCCGCTATGCAGAGTATGATGGACCTGGGACTTAACAGATACGGTTATGCAATCTGTGCCCATAAGGGTACGGTGTCAGAAAGAGTTCAGGCCTCTGCCCGTGAATTTGTTGCGCCTATGTGTGCCTTTGTTTCTGACAAGCATAAGGGAGCACTCGGCAGTGCCTACAGCTTTGCTGATATTTCAGATGACGGAATTATAATACGTGCAATCAAAAAAGCTGAATACAGTGATGAAATTGTTGTAAGAGTAAATGAAGGCGTCAATAAAGCGCATAAGGGTGTCAGACTGACTCTGGGAAACGGTATTGCCTCAGCACGTGAGATTTATGCTTCCGAGGAAGCACTCGGTGATGCAGAGGTTTCTGACGGCTCACTTGTCTTTGATATGAAGCCTTATGAAATCAGAAGCTTTGCGCTCACTCTTGTTCCCTCAGATATCAAGGCAGAAAAGCTCAGACAGTCATCGGTCACTCTGCCTCTTAATACCAAAGCAATTTCCTCCAACGATGCTCCGAAGGGCGGACTCGGTTATAAGAATTATACTGTCCCTGCTGAAATTATTCCCGATGTAATCACAAGCGGTGGAGTTGATTTTTCAATTAATAAGGGTGAATATGATTCTCTTTCTGCTGACGGACAAACGGTTGCTTTAAAGCCCGGATACAATAAGCTTCTGCTTCTTTGTGCAAGTCTTAACGGTGATAAGGAGTTTACATTCAGCCTTGACGGCAGAGAAGTAAAGATAAAAGTAAGTGATATTGAAGAAAGACCCTTTGCCTGGGATTTATACAGTATGAAGCGTACTGCGAAAATCAAAACCGATGTACTCGGCTGGGAATGTACCCATACTCATTCTGCAAAGGGTGACGACTATGCACATCAGCTTTTCTTCTTCGTATATGAGCTTGATACAAAGGGCGCGGAAAAAGTCACACTTCCGAAGGATAAGGATTTATTTATACTTTCTGCAACACAGACAGGAAGCAAAACGCAGTGCAGATGTGTAACAGAGCTTTACGACAGAGTAAAGGAGAGAGAGTTTACCTTCAGAATAAAATCCTTTAAGGAAAAGCTTAACTATGCCTACAGAAAGGTTACAAGCTACGTGTGGAAAATAGACGATGTAGGAAGGATATTATATGTATATTTTAGGCATTGATATAGGCGGTACAAAGTGTGCTGCCGTTACCGCCGAATATACCGACGGTAATATTACTCTGATAAAAAAAGAAAAATGTGATACCGACCTTGAAATATCGGCTGAAGAAATGATAAAACGTATCTTCGGAATGGCTGACGGTATTCTTGATAAAGCACCCGACAGAATAGGAATTTCCTGCGGCGGTCCTCTTGATTCGGAAAAGGGAATTATAATGAGTCCGCCTAATCTTCCCGGTTGGGATAATATTGAAATTGTAAGGCTCTTTGAAGAGCATTACGGTGTAAAAGCTCAATTACAGAATGATGCTAATGCCTGCGCGGTGGCTGAATGGAAATTCGGTGCGGGTAAGGGCTGTGAAAATATGGTTTTTCTTACCTTCGGAACGGGTCTCGGTGCAGGGCTTATTCTCGGTGGAAAGCTTTATTGCGGTACCAATGATAATGCAGGTGAGGTCGGACATATCCGTCTGGCACCTTCAGGTCCTGTAGGATACGGAAAGTCAGGCTCCTTTGAAGGCTTCTGCAGCGGAGGCGGAATAGCACAGCTGGGTTATATGAAGGCTCTTGAAAAGGTACAGTCAGGTACATATCCCTCTTATTTCAGAGAAGGAATGACAGAAAAGGATGTAACTGCAAAATCAATAGCCGAAGCAGCTGACTGCGGTGATGAAACAGCCCTTGAGGTTTTCGGAATCTGTGGTGAATATCTCGGCAGAGGACTTTCGGTGCTTATAGATATTCTTAATCCGCAGGCAATAGTTATCGGAAGTATATTTGCACGTTCAGGGCATCTGCTTACGGAAAATATGAAAAAAATATTAGAAGAAGAGGCGTTACCTCTTTCAAAAGAGTGCTGCCGCATTTTACCTGCGGCCCTCGGAGAAAATATCGGTGATTACGCTGCCGTTGCTACGGCTCTGGAGATTTGATTATGATAAATGAACTTATAAAAAGATATCCTGCTTTACAGGAAAACAAAGAAGCCATAGAAAAGGCAGTAAAGGAAATTACGGAATGTTATGAAAAAGGCGGTAAGGTGCTTATGTGCGGTAACGGAGGAAGTGCCGCAGACTGCGAGCATATAGCCGGTGAGCTTATGAAGGGCTTTCTTAAGAAGCGTCCGCTGAGCGAAGAAAAAAAGCAAGAGCTGAAAAAGAATATGCCCCTTCCTGACTATGAGCTTCTTTCTGCTCTTCAGGAGGGCTTACCTGCAATTTCTCTTCCGTCAATGACGGCTCTTAACACGGCTTTCTCTAATGATGTAAGACCTGAGCTCATTTATGCTCAGGCAGTTATTGCTCTTGCAGATAAAAACGATATTCTTATAGCAATAAGCACATCGGGGAATTCTGAAAATGTATGGGCGGCAGTAAATACGGCAAAGGCTCTCGGCTGTAAGGTTATAGGTCTTACGGGAGGTACGGGCGGCAGGCTTAAGGAATATTCGGATATCTGTATCTGCGTAGCCGAAAAGGAGACGTTTAAAATTCAGGAGCTTCATCTGCCGGTATATCATTATATCTGTGCCGCTGTGGAAGCACATTTTTACAGTGAATAAGTCTGTGGTCTATACCGGTTGAAGCTTTAAATAAAAAAACACTTTATTTTACGGAAAACTTATGATATAATTCTTTTAATATTTATTCAGGAGATGAAAAAAATGAGTGACAATCGTTCAATGCAGTATGCTGAGGTTCTTTCAAAGCTTATCAAAGTTGAAACTATTTCATCAAGAGAGCATCAGGATATTGAAAAATTCTTAGGCTTCCATGAGGTGCTTCGTGAAACCTATCCTAATTTTTTCAGCACAGTAGAATGTGAAAATTTTGTCGGAAGTCTTTTACTTAAATGGAAGGGTACAGATCCCTCTCTCAAGCCGGTTCTTCTTATGAATCATCATGACGTTGTTGAGGCAAGCGGTGAGTGGACACACCCTGCATTTTCCGGTGCAATTGCAGACGGTAAGGTATGGGGCAGAGGTACTCTTGATACAAAGGGCGGTCTTGCAATGATGCTTCAGGCTGCAGAAGAGCTTATCAAGGAAGGCTTTACACCCAAGAGAGATACATATTTCGTAACTGCCTGCACTGAGGAAATCGGTGGTGAAGGCGGTGACGCTATTGCCCGTGCATTAGAAGAAAGAAATATAGAATTTTATATGGTGCTTGATGAGGGCGGTATGATTATGCATGATCCTATCGGCGGTGCTGACGGCACATTTGCTATGATCGGTGTCGGTGAAAAGGGCTATGTGGATCTTAAGTTTATTGCTAATTCAAACGGCGGTCACTCATCAGCTCCCGGCAAGAATACACCTCTTGTACGTCTTGGTAAGTTTATGGTGGAGGCAGAAAAGGCAGAGTGCTTTGATGTTTATATGTCTGATACCGTTAAGGAAATGCTTTCCCGTTTTGCACCTACAATGAGCGGTATTATGAAAACTGCCTGCGGTAACGTAAATGCATTCAAGCCTATTCTCAACAAGGTAATGCCTATGATTTCACCTGCAGGTGCAGCAATGCTCAGAACAACTCTTGCATTTACAATGAGTAAGGGCTCTGAGGGCGCAAACGTTATTCCTCAGGAAGCATGGGTAGTTGGCAATATGCGCTTCTCACATCATCAGGGTAAAAAAGCAAGTGTTGATGCAATTACGGCTCTTGCAAAGAAATATGATATCGAAACTGTTATTATTGATGACGGAATTGAATCTGCAATCACAGATTTCAAGGGCGATGCCTTCAGATTTATTGAAAAAGCTGTCAAGAATGTATTCCCTGACTATGAGGTTGCTCCTTATATTATGAACGCTGCAACTGACAGCAGATACTTCAACAGAGTCTGTGACAGCTGCATCCGTTTTGTACCCTTCAAGATTGATAAGCAGCAGCTTGACAGTGTTCATGCTATTGACGAAAATGTTGATATTGATACACTTGCACCTGCCGTTGATTTCTACAGATATGTAATCAAAGAGGCATAAATTGATATTCAGATAAAATTACCTCCCGGATTTCGACATACGAAGTCCGGGAGTTTTTTTGGGGGGATTATGCCGGTGAAGCTATGCTTTGAAGAGTAGTTATAAATAAAAAATTAAATAGTTTTTGTTGCTTTTGACAAAATACAGATAATGACTGTAAAATATTTAATTTTCTATTGCAAAAAAATAATAAGTTCAGTAAAATTACAATGATTAATTATATAGTTTTCAGTACAGAGGAGGAGTTAGTAATGAAAATTATGGACAGTTTATTTAAAAAGATACTTGCTGTTGTCATAACTGTTGTTGCAGTTATGTTCGCGGGTGCTTTTGCGGCGGAAAACGGGTCGTATGATTCATTTTTCAGCTTCAGTGCTTCAGCGGAAGCAACCGTTATTGACAGTGGTACAGCGGGTGAACTTACATGGAGCTTTGATTCTGAGGGTAAGCTTACAATCAGCGGGGCAGGTGAAATTCCTGACTATGATTTTCCGAGTGGTATCTTCAGCTCCCGTGCATCTTATTCGGTATTTTCCAATGCTTCTGTTATGATTGAAGATGAGCAGGAGCCTGTCGGAGAATCACCCTGGGGAAAGTATAGCCTTGATATAAAAAGCATTGTTGTTGAGGAAGGTGTAACCAGAATCGGCTCCTGTGCTTTTATATATTGCGCAAAAGCTACAAGTATATCTCTGCCTGACAGTGTTACCGAAATCGGTGACTATGCTTTAGGCTTATGTATGTCTGTGCAGGAACTTAACATTAAAAATGTAAAAAAGTTCGGAGTAGCTTCTCTGGCATATTGTATGGAGCTTGACAGTATCTGTATTGAAAGCGCCGAATCAATAGGAGACGAAGCTTTTTCTGGCTGTCTTGACCTGAAAGAGGTTGTTCTTCCTGAGGGTGTTACTGAATTGGGCTGGGGAGTCTTTGCGTTTTGCATTAAGGTGAGTTCGGTTACAATTCCGTCTACTGTTACAGTTATGGAAGGTATTTTCAATGAATGTATACTGAGTGATAAAATTATTAATAAATCGGAAACTGCTGCTGTTCTGGAAAACAGTGAGATAATCGGATTCACTTCTGTTGAGGCGGCTGAGAAAACAGCTTTTGTATATGCTGAATCACTTAAGTATGAGTACAGATATAATTTCGGTGAGCAGATTTCTGAAGAAGAAATTGCCAATATGGTATGTGCTAAGTTTAATGAAGAGTTTTCTACATCGTATACAGTTGAGGAGTTTATTGAGTACGCCAATACACTTGACAGTGAAACGATATCCGGTATTCCCGATTATATAGAAATTTACTGTACTGATAAGTCAGCCGAGCATAATTACTGTAAAACTTACGGTATTACTCATTATCTGATAGGTGAAACAGAGGAACACTTCTGTTATGATCTTGAGGGAACAATAGGTGATATTACGTGGAAGGTTGACAAAGATGATAAAACTCTGACTCTTTCCGGAAGCGGAGAAATGGAAGATTTTAACGAATTTGCTCCCTGGTACAATGTAAGAAGTTTTTTTGATACTGTAATTTTTGCTGAGGGCAGTGAAATTACAACTATAGGAGAAAAGGCTTTTTACCGTACATCAATTACTGATATAACTATACCTGATACCGTTGAAACTATCAGCAGCGAGGCATTTTATGATACTGCTGTCGAAAGGATTGTTATTCCTGCTTCCGTTAAAACTATAGAAACTGAAGCTTTTGCTTATTGCCGAAATCTCAGCAGTGTTACTTTTGCAGAAAATTCTGCGCTTACAAGCATTGAAAATAATGCTTTTTGTGACTGTCAGTCTCTTGAAGCTATAAAACTTCCCGCAAGTCTGACTTCAATTAGTAACGGTGCTTTCAATGACTGCATTGCGCTTGCCGGAATTACTGTTGAGAATGGAAATACATATTTTTCTTCACAGAGCGGTATTCTTTATAACAGTGATAAAACCTCCATTGTTATCTGCCCTAAAGGTATAACAGGTGAAATAATTATTCCCGGAACGGTTGCATCACTTGCAGATTATGCCTTTTCAAATTGTCATAAAATCACAAAGGTTTCTTTTGAAGAAAACACTACACTGAAAACTTTGCCTTCTTCTGCTTTCAACGACTGTAAAAATCTTGAGACTATAGAAATCCCTGACAGCGTAACTGCTATTAACAGTTATGCCTTCCAGAACTGCGTGAAGCTTAAAAATGTTGTCTTTTCAGAAAACTCCTCTCTTACAGACGTGACAAGCTATGCCTTTTCATCATGTACATCTCTTGAGAGTATAACCTTTTCTGCTACTCTGAAAAACTTAAGCTCATATGCGTTCCATAACTGTGAAAGTCTTTCAGAAATAAAGTTTGCAGAGGGAAACCAATATTTTAACTTTGAAGATCTGATTATTTATAATGCTGATAAAACTTCTGTTATATTCTGCATTAATTCAAAATCAGGAAAAGTTACTATCCCTGCTACGGTTAAAACTATTTCAAGCTATGCATTTAAAAATTGTTCTCTTATTACTGAGATAGCTTTTGAAAACGGAAGCACAATCAGCACTATTCCGTATTATTGCTTCCAAAATTGCAGAGCTCTTGAAAAAATTACCATTCCCTCTTCCGTTACGTCAATTGAGTCGGATGCTTTTTACAACTGCAGTAAACTGAAAGAAGTTGTTTTTGAAGAAACCTCCGGTCTCAGAACTATCAGCTCCTATGCCTTCAGTGATTGCTCAGCTCTCGAAAATATAGTTATCCCCGAAAGCTGTACCAATATTTATTCCTATGCCTTTAGTTATTGCTACGAACTGAAAACTATAACAATCCTCAATAAAAACTGCAGTATAAACACTGATCGGCGTACAATATATGAGGGTGCAACAATTATCGGTTATTACGGTTCAACGGCGCAAGATTATGCAATAATAAACGGTAGAAATTTTGTATCATATGACAATAAGGTTGTTGAAAGCTTTACCGTAAAAACGATGCCGGATAAGACCGTTTATAAGCAGAACTATGATTTTGTTCAGCAGGGACTTACTATGTCTCTTAACTTTACTGACGGAACAAGCGTTGAAAAAACAAGCGGCTTTACTGTCAGCGGTTTTGATTCCTCAAAGCCCGGAAAATCTACTCTTACCGTAACTTACGGACCGTATACGACAAGTTTTGAGGTTGATATTATTGAATATACTGATCCTGTTATGAATATGAATTCAGCTACTGAAATTTATATCGGTCAGGGTGAAAAGCTTTATTTTAAATATATTCCTAAGGTGTCGGGTACTTACACCTTCAGCTGCAAGGGAACAGTAGAAAATCAGGAGCTCAGATTTTATCTTTATGACAGCAATAAAAGCTATATAAAATATCTGGGATACTGGGAAAATAACGGTGTAAGCAATAATAGTGTAAGTCTTACGGGCGGTGAAACATATTATTTCTCAGTATATTTTACCTCTTCGTCCGTAACGGATAATCTGACAGCTACTTTAACGGCAAATTATGTTAACTGCAGTCACAATAATGCAGAGGAGTTTCCGGAAATTTCCGCAACCTGTACAACAACAGGCTTTACCGCCGGTAAATATTGCAACGACTGTGAAACCTGGCCTGAAGGACATAAATTTATAGATATAACTCATCTTGATGAAGATGGTGATATTTTATGCGATCTTTGCGGTAAAGATGTAAGAAAGGTAATTGAAAGAGGTGAATGCGGCGACACTGCAACATATATCCGTTATGACAATGGCGACCTTGAAATCAGCGGTGAAGGTAAAATAGATAGGCGCTTCAAGGAAGATTATATAAGAACACTTACCATCGGTGAAGGAATAACATCTATAGGTACGAATGTTTTTTCTTATTGTGATATTGATGATATTTGTCTGCCTTCTACTATTGAAACCATTGAAGCAGATGCTATTTGCAGCTATAAAGAGTGTGGCGAATACGGGTTCAATGTACATGTAGATAGTATTGAAACCTGGCTTAATATTGATTTCGGAAATGCTGAAACAAATCCCTTATATTATTACGGTGGACTTTATGTAAAGGGTGAGCTGGTTACAGAGCTTGTTGTCCCTGAATCTGTTACTGAAATTAAAAATTATACCTTTGTCGACTATAAATATCTTACTGAAATCAAATTTCACGATAAAATGACAGCTATAGGTATTTCTGCTTTTAGTAATTGCGGTCTCACAGAGGTTATACTGCCTGAAAGTATAACAGAAATCGGAAATTGCGCCTTTGCTGAAAGTAAAAATGTATCGAAGCTTGTTATTCCTGAAGGTATTTCTCAGATATACTCATATGCCTTTTATAATATGACCGGTGTCAGATATCTTCAGATTCCTGAGTCTCTTGTCGGCAATGATTATATTTTTGCGGGTATGAGCGGTATTGAGGAGCTTGTTCTTACTGAGGGTACGGGAAACGCAGATTATTCATATTCGGATTTGTCACTCAGACCCTGGCATAACAGTGCATCAACCCTTAAGAAGGTTACTCTTAAAGAGGGCGTTGAAAGTATAGGCAGCTATGCTTTTTATGATATGACCTCTCTTATGAAAGTAAATGTTGACGATACGGTAACATCTGTCGGAGAAAATGCTTTCTATAACTGCGATCAGCTTACAGATCTTGACTTCCTTAAAAATCTTACAACTGTCAGCAATTATGCATTCTATGACTGTGACAGCATTTCATTAGTCGAAATTCCGGAAAGTATTGAAACTATCGGAAATAATGCTTTTGATAGCTGTAATAATCTTTCATGGGTAATTCTCGGTAAAGGTCTTACCGAAATTAAAAGCTATGCTTTTGCAAATAACAGCGCTATCAAAGGTGCCGCTTACAGAGGTACTGAAGAGGAATGGGTTCAGGTTTCAGTGTCTTCAGGTAACACATATCTTACAAATAAACTTAATACCTTCAGTTACACTGATGAAACAGAGGTTACAGTAACTACCGGTTCGGTTAACAGTAATATAAGCTGGACTCTTTATTTAGGAGGAAAGCTTAAGATTGCAGGACAGGGAAGTATTCCCTCATACAATAGCAGTAGTATGCCGTGGTACAGCTACAGAAATGCAATCAACAGCGTTGAAATCGGTAACGGAATTACTGCCGTGGGAGAATGCAGCTTTTATAATTTCGATTATATAGAAAGCGTTAAGCTTTCAGAAAGCATTACTTCAATAAGATCAAATGCGTTTTATGATTGTGACAGACTCAGAAAAATCAGTCTGCCTAACTCACTCCAAACTGTCTATGCTTATGTTTTTGAAAGCTGTGATTCATTAGAAGAAGTAACAATAGGAAAAAATCTCGAAGCTTTAGATTATAATGTTTTAGATGAATGTATTAACCTGAAATCCATTACCGTTGATGAAGCAAATGAATATTTAAGCAGTGCAGACGGTGTTCTTTACGATAAAAATATGACCGAGCTTAAGCTGTATCCTTCAGGAAAGAAAGATACAGAGTTTGCTACTCCTGACAGTGTTACAAAAATTTCATATCATGCCTTCTATAAAGTAAATAATCTGAAAAAGATTATTATAAGTGATAATGTAACTAATGTGTCTGATTATACATTTTATCAGTGTTCCTCTCTGAAAGAAGTGAAGGTTCCGGTTTCTGCATGTACAGGCTCAGATCCTTTCTACGGAATCAGCCTTACAAAGCTTATTTTATCCAAGGGTACCGGTGTTATGGCTGATTTTTCAGGTGAATATGATTCTCCGTGGCCCGGAACTAAAAATCTTGTAATTGAAGAAGGCGTAACCAATATAGGAAGCTATGCTTTTTACAGTCACGAAACCCTTGAAAATATTGATTTTGCTGACAGTATAACTACTATCGGTAATTGTGCTTTCTATGGTTGTGAAAGTCTTTCAGAGCTCGATTTGCCTGCTGAGCTTGTTTCTATTGGAAATGGTGCTTTTTCAGGCTGTAACAGTATTAAATCTGTTACTATGCACGATGAGGTTACAACTATAGGAAACAGTGCTTTTGCTAGTTGCTATAATCTTAAAAGCATTACTATCCCTGCAAAGGTTTCGTCGATCGGTGGCGGTGCGTTCATGGGCTGCAGTAACCTCACCGGGATTAAGATAAGCAAAGAAAATCCGTATTTATCTGCTGACAGCTACGGCGTTATCTTCAACAAGGATAAAACTGTCCTTATCTGTTATCTTGAAACATTAAGTGCTTCTTCATACACCGTTCCTGATACGGTAACACATATTGCACCATCCGCTTTTTATAATGCTGATAAGCTTCGTTCTGTAAGCTTGCCTGACGGACTTATAGAAATCGGTGCAAGTGCATTCAATAACTGTAGCGGACTTACAAGTATAGTTATTCCTGAAAGTGTAACTGAATTAGGGGAAAGCGCATTTTATTACTGCTACGGTCTTCGCAGTGTAGTTCTTCCTGAGAGTCTTACCGTATTGAACGATGAAGTGTTTTATCTTTGTTCTTATCTTTCAAGTATTGTCTTACCTGAAGGATTGACATCAATCGGCTCATATGCTTTTTATGATTGTGAAAGAATCACTAAGCTTACACTGCCTGAGGCTCTGACTGCTATAGGTGACAATGCTTTCTCCGGATGTACGGATATTACTGAAATTCAGTTTAATGATAATCTTACAACAATAGGAGAGTATGCCTTCTCCGGATGTACGGATATTACTGGAATTCAGTTTAATGATAATCTTACAACAATCGGCTACCGTGCTTTCTCCGGATGTACGGGCATAACTGAAATTCAGTTTAATGATAACCTTACCACAATCGGAAACTATGCTTTCAATCATTGTGAAAAGCTTACTGAGATTGTGATTCCCGATTCAGTGACAAGTCTCGGCAATTACACATTTGATAATTGTACCAATATCACAAAGATTTCAATTCCCGGCTCAGTTAGCTGTGGATACGCTTTTTACAATCTTACGGGAATTACGGATATTACAATTACGCAGGGCAAGGGATATATATGTGATTATACTTCGAACAATTATTCTTATACACCGTGGTATATAAGCCGTAATTCTCTTCAGAATCTTACTATATCTGAGGGTATAAAAACTATAGGCTCTTATGCTTTTGCCGGTAATACCATAAGCAGTATAGACCTTCCTGAAAGTCTGACTGCTATTAATTCTAATGCTTTCAGAAATTGTTCAAATCTTGACAATGTAATCATTCCTGACACCGTAACAAGTCTTGGTGATTATGCTTTTTATAATTGTTCAGCTATGAAATACCTTAAAATACCTGTTTCATTAGCCGTAGCAAGAACCAAGTATTCCAGTTCGGTAGAATATTATACAGCTTTTGGCGGTGTTAATTATCTTGAGGAAATTGTTTTTACCGGTGGCAGAGGAACAGGGGCATCTTACAGTGGTGACTTGTATAAATATACGCCCTGGTATTTCAGTAGGTCAACCCTTAAAAAGATTACCCTTGAAGAAGGCATTAAAAGTATCGGTGCTAAGATGTTCTGCAGTGGCGGTTATTCAGTCTTTAAGAATCTTGTTCTTCCTGACAGTATTACCGAACTCGGCAAGGATGCTTTTTATGGGGCACCTGTTGAAACTGTTACTATCGGTAAGTCGCTGGCTGATATCGGCGGAAATTTTGCCGGCAACGACAGCCTTTTAAGCTTTTCTGTCAGTGAAGAAAATGAGAATTTCTCTACTGATGAAAAAGGTGTTCTTTACAGCAAGGATAAGAAAGAACTTTATGCTTTTCCTGCCGGAAAAACTGACACAGAATATGATATACCTGAAACTGTTACCGTTATAAACAGCAATGCATTCAGAAGTTCTGATATTCATAGTATAGTTGTTCCCGAGGGGGTAACAACTGTTTCCGGCGGAGCTTTCAGTTATTGCACCAATCTCAAATCGGTTATTCTGCCCGACAGTCTTACAGGTATAGGCTATGATACATTTGAAGGTTCTTATAATATTGAGACTCTCAGAATACCCGTAACAATAAACTTTACTTCAAAATACTTTGATTCATTGACCGGTCTTAAAGAGGTTATTCTGTCAAAAGGCACAACCGGTGAAATGCAGACATATTCTTACAGTTATACTCCATGGTACAGAAGCAGAAGCACGCTTAAGACTCTTACTCTCGAAGAGGGAATAAAAAATATCACTGCAGATGCATTTAAATATCTTGCTAATGTTGAGAAGATTGATATACCTGATAGTGTAACTGAAATTAAAAAGGATGCTTTTTACGGTTGTAAATTTAAAGAGCTTGAAATACCGGCTTCGGTAGTTTTATCAAATGCATGCTTCCCGTCAGCTATAGAAGAAATTACTGTCACAAAGGGTACGGGAATAATGCCTGATTATACAACGTCAACCTATAAATATAATCCGTGGTATACGAGCTCAGATATACTCGATCTGCTTATACTTGAGGAGGGTATTACCAATATCGGTAAATATGCCTTTGCCGGATTATGCGGTATTGCATCTCATAATGTCAATCTTCCGTCCACTGTTGAAACAATAGGTGATTATGCATTTTCAGGAAGCAGCATAGTAAACATTAACCTTCCGGAGAATCTTAAGACTACCGGTTCAAATGCTTTTTCAGGATGCTTAGACCTCAGCAGTCTTACTCTGCCGTCAGCTATATCAGCTATAGGCTCTTCATTTATTGATAATACAGCAATAAAGAACATCAACATTCCTGCTTCTCTTACAGATATTGCAAGTGATGTCTTTTATGAGTGCCCCTATCTTGAAGCATTTATTGTAGATGAGAATAATACAGCTTATTCTGCTTCTGACGGAGTTCTTTACAGTAAGGACAAGACGGTGCTTGTTTCATATCCCGACGGTAAAGAGGCTGAATCCTTTACACCTGACGAAAAAACAACAACTATAGGTGATAGTGCATTTGCTTATTCTGTAAATACAAAGGAAATAGTTCTTCCCGAATCAGTATCTTCAATTGGCAGAGAAGCTTTTGCCACAGATAAATGTACTGTGAAAATCTATAATAAGGACTGTAAAATAATATATAATGATTCGTATGCGATTTTGTGCAGCATCAAAGGTCATGCCAATTCAACCGCAAAGAATTATGCTATTTTACATAACGGAGATTTCTCTCTTCTTTGTGAAGAATTTGAAACCAGAACGGAGTATACGGGAGAATGCGGTTCCGGAATTACAAAGACCGTTTACTGTACTGTCTGTGAAGGTGTTGTTTCCTCTGAGATTACCAACGAATATATTAATCACACATCAAGTGACTGGATAACCGATAAGGAAGCAACCTGTACCGAAGACGGACACAGATATAAGGAATGTACAAACTGCTATAACGTAATTGAAGAAGAAACTCTTGAAGCATTAGGTCACGATAAGGATGAGGAATGGACCGTGGTTTATCCTGCGGGCTGTGAAAAAGACGGACTCAGACAAAAGTACTGTAAACGTTGTACTCTTGTTGTTGAAGAAGAAGTTATTTCTGCAATCACTCATAATTACGAAAGCACATATTATCCGCCTGAATCTGATGCTGAGGGCTATACGGTATATGTCTGCGCCAACTGTAACGATACCTATACTGTCCTTGACCCTGCTGCAGCACTTGAAGGCTTCGGAGCCTACGGTGAGGTTTGTCAGATTGAAATTACATGGATGAAGGCTGTTGAAGCAAGTGTAACAGGATACGGAATATTCAGAAAAACAGCTGAGGAGGATTATGCTCTTGTTGCCGAAATTTCATCAAGAGATATCATTTCATGGCTTGACACCGATGTTGTTGCGGGACAGGAATATACCTATAAGATGTATGCTCTTAAGGGCGATGTGAAGGGTGAATTTACCAAGGAAATTACTGCAATACCTCAGCATGATACAATTCTTCCTGAAATTATCAGACTTGAGCCGTCAGCGGCAGAGGCGTTCTATTCAAAGAGTGTTACCATAACAGTAACCGCAAAAGATAATATAGGGGTTGAAAAAATCGAGCTTTATGTTTCCTCTGATAACGGAGAAACGTGGGTTCTTAAAAAGACCGCTGAGTCAGATAAGCTTTCCTGCAAGCTTGATATATCAGATTATCCTGACGGACCGGTGAAGTTCAGAGCAGTTGCCTATGATGCAGCCGGAAATGAAAGCAACTCCATTATTGTCAGAAGCTTCTATGTCGATAACACACCTCCTTCAAAGGTTACAGGTTTTGCTGTCGGTGATTATACACGCAGATCAGTTTTCCTTACATGGAAAGATATTGAAGATGCAGACAGAAAAAATTATATTATACAGATGAAGAAGGGAGACAGCTTTAAAACCGTTGATGATTCGGTATGGACAATAGGATATACTGTAACCGGACTTGAAGCAGATACTGAATATACCTTCAGAATTGCAGCGGTTGATATGGGCGGTAATATAGGTGAGTATTCAAAAACTGTAACTGTCACTACCGAAGCTGACACACAGGCTCCTGTAATTACAGCTCTTTCACCCAATCATGCAAGATATAGCAAGAGCATTCCATTCACTGTAAAAGCTGAGGATGAATTCGGCATTAAATCCGTAAAGGTTCAGTCCTCAACAGATAAGGTGCAGTGGAATGACTGCGATGAAAAGACTTATTCAGGAAAGAATACTTCTGTTTCTGAAAAATTTGACATATCTCTTGATGCATTTGATGAAGGCATTATTGCACTGAGGGCAGTTGTTACCGATATTTACGGAAATACAAGTGCTGAGGATGATCAGGCAAAATGCATTGAATATTATATAGACAGAACAGCACCTGATACACTCAGTGATGTTCAGGCTGTGGGAGCAGACGGTTATATTGCACTCACCTGGACACAGACAAGTATAACTGACGATGAAACCTATGATATTTACCGTGCTGAAAGTGAACAGGGTGAATTCGTGTGTATTGCAACGGATATCGGTAAAACAGGATACAATGATACTAATACTGAAAAAGATAAGGTATATTACTACAAGGTCAATGTTACAGATACTGCCGGAAATACAAGCGAATTTTCAAATGTCGTCTCTGCTCAGAGAGGGGAGGATACAAAGGCTCCTTCACTTAAGATTTATCCCGGAACAGGCTCTGTAACAGGCATAAAGAAAAACAAGGTTACAGTTTGTGCTTCAGATAACAATATGCTCAGTGAAATTATCCTTGAGTATAAAGTGGGTCTGACAGGAGCCTGGACTACGCTTATAAAAGAAACACGGATAAATAAAACCGATATAACAGCAGAAGGTGTTCTGCCTGTTGAGACTCTGTCTGACGGTGATAAGATTTATCTCAGAGCTGCAGCCACCGACCTTTCAGGATTAGAATCCGATTATGATGAGGCTGTATATACCGTAGATAAGATTGCTCCTGTAATAAATAATGCACAGTTTACGGTTGATACAAGCGGTATTCTTACTGTTTCCTGGCAGGACGCACGTGAAGATGATCTTCAGGGCTTTATGATTTACTGTATTTCAGATGATAATGATGCAGAATATATGGGCTCTGTCGGTAAAAATAAGACAGGAACTTATACTGAAAAATATAATATCAGTAACTATAAGACCGGTTCTTATTTCTTCCTTATTGAAAGTCATGACGGTGCAGGAAACAACACTGTTGTTCAGTCTGATGAAATTGCCTTTGATTCCGATGCTGTTCTCAGAGCTCCCACTGCAAAGATTACAGCTGTAACGCAGATGGAAGAAAAGGTTCAGGAATACTTTGATGCTTCATCTTCCTATGATACGGATGGAAAAATCGTATCTTATGAATGGGATTTCGGTGACGGAACAAAATCACAAAAAATCCGCCCTGTGAAATCCTATGAAAAAGAGGGAACATATGAAGTAAAGCTTACAGTAACAGATGACGAGGGACTTCAGAGTGTTGCTGTAAAGAACATAGTTGTTCATAAGAGAATACAGTTCGGTGAAATCAGCGTAAAGGTTATTGATACGGCTGGTGATCCGATTGCGGGTGTAAGCGTAAAGGTTGACGGTGAAGATTCACTTCATAAGTATACCGATAATGAAGGAATTGTAACAATGAAGGTTCCTGTGGGTGACCACTTTGTAAGCGGTTATCTCAATGGTGAATATCTGCCTGATATTGAAACTACTACCGTTTATACCTCACAGACAAGCTATGTAACTCTTATGCTGGAAGAGGGTTCGCCTGTTTCAGGTAAATTTACTGTTGAAAGACTTAATCTTGATCAGATTAAGGAGCTTATTGAAAAAGGCTTCAATCCGGAAGCTCTTGAAAACAATCAGATTTATGAAAGTACCGTAACACTTTCAAAATCCAGACCGGACGAGCCTGAAGTCAAGGTAAATGTAATTTATGACGAAAAAGGTACTGTTGTTTCCTGGGAAACTGAACAGGAAGAGCATCATTACAGCGGCGGAGGCAGCAGCGAAATATATATTCCCCGAAGTGTAAGTGTATGGAAGGACAAAGAGGGTCACACTTATATTTCTACTCTTTCACTTTCTTCTGAAACTAAGTTCCTCAAGGAATTGTTCAAGGTAAGACTTGAAGTTTTTGCTCAGGTTGGTTCGGAATTCAAGCTTATTGATAACTCTGTATCTCTTGAAGTGCCTGAAGGACTTTCAATTGTCAGCGGTATTGAAGGTTATGCTGACGGTCCCGATGTCAGAATTGATGATATTATGGGCGGAACAGATGTGCCCGCAAGCTGCACCTGGATAATCCGGGGCGATGAAGAGGGTGAATATGAACTTAATGCAGATTATTTCGGAACTCTTTATTCTGTGACTCATTCCAAAGCCTTTGAAACCGTAACTGCACAATTCGTAACCGATGAGCCCTTTAAGGTTTACGGTACAGCTTCTGTTAAGACGATATATAATGTTGCGGATACCTTCCATAACGGAAAGTACTATTTCAATCTCGGTATTCAGAATGTAAGTGATATTGAAGTGTATTATCCTGATGTAAACTTCAGTGAAAAAACCTATGAAGTTTTTGCAAGAGCTTATGAAGATCAGACCGGTGGCAAAAGAGTAAATCCCAATGTTATTTCTGTAAAGCAGGAAGGCAGTATGTACATGGTGGATTCTGACGGAACTGTAACAGAAATTGAAAAATTCCCGGAAACTCTAAAGCCGGGACAGGCAGTGTTCAAAAAATATATTGCCTATGGCTTCAGATACTATGTTGATACCGGATACTTTAACGAAGCTGTTGTTAATGACTATGGAACCAATAAGAATCTGAATATTGAAGTTAATTTCTATTCCTACAGGGATGAAATGTTCAAGCACTATATTACCAATTCAACTCTTGAATCTACTGTGTTGAGTAATAAATTTGACAGTGCAGTACGATATGATATCGGTGAAAGCACACAAATGAATGTGCGTGTAGGCTGGGATAATGATTTCTGGGAAAAATATGAAGACGTTTCAAGCTGTAAGTGGTCTGTATCGGATTCCTCTGTTGCGTCTGTCACTTCATCAGGCAGAGTAAGCTTCAAAAAATACGGTTATACAGATATAACAGCGGCTCTTCCTGATGGTTTTGAAAGCACGCCGTTCCGATTCTATGTGGGTGAATATACTCTTGAACAGTATGAAGAAATGCTCGATCTTGAAAATTCGTGGCTGCTTCTTAAGGTCAAGAATCCTAAGACAATGGCATTTATCAAGAATTTCTCTACTACAACCTCACAGGGCACTCTTGATTGGGGCAGTGCAGAGACTTATTGCAGTCTGAATCTTTCGGAAATTATGGGAAGTCCTATACGTATTACAGCTGAAGGTTTCCGTGACTATGTGATACCGGCAGACGTAGTTGATTCTTTCAGATATGATGAAAGAAAGCTCGGTAAGGATTGCTTTATTATCGAAAAGAGCATCACTCTTTCTGTCGATCATAAGGACGGAAAAGGATATATCTCTGCTGTTTTCGGTAAGGACGGAGAAAAAGCTGCAGGATCATATCAGAACATAACAAGTGAAAAGCTCAAATTTATTGAAGGAAACAGAGTTAAGATTATTGTATCTGCCGTTGATGTAGGAAGCAATGTAACTTATGTTATTTCTCAGGGTTCATCAGTAAAGCTTGAAAGCAGCGACGGAGTATTTACAGATTCATTTGAAAAGTTTGATACTGACAAAAAGATTGTTGCATATGTAAAAGATTCATCAGGCAAAATAGTTGCAGATCCTGTTGAAATCAAGCTTGATAAAGAAAAGCTTGACAGAACTCTTGAGGATATAATAAATGACTCCAAGATTTCTTTCGGAAAAAATTTCAAAATAACAATACCCGAAGATTTTCCGATTTTAGGCGGCGGTGATTTCCAGCTTCCCGGCTTTGACTCACCTATATCTGTAGATGTAACCAACACATCTATAAAGATTTCTATCGGTGTTCCTATGATGGACGGAAAGAGTGAATGGGAATATTATAAGAAATCTGTCAAGAATGCAGCTGAAGCCATTCCGAAGGCTAAGGACAAGGCACAGGCATATCTCGACTGGGAAGATACTATTGAAAACCGTTTCGGTAAATTGGGCTCAGGTGTATCCAGCGTAGGTTCAATAGCTAAGTTTGATGCAAACTTTATGGGCTATATGGAGCTTGGTATAATTAACGGCAAACCGGTTATTACGGAGGCTTGTTATGTTTCGGCAAGTATCTCCTTCTCGCTTTCATATACGGCACAGGGAGCAGTATTCTTCGTGCCCGGTTATGCAAGTGTATCAGCCGGTGCAACTGTAGGACTCAGCGGTTCGCTTTCAAGAATAATACCCGACAGTGATATTCCGCTTGCGTGGGAGCTTGCTCTTAAGGTTTCACCGAAGCTCGGTGCAGAAGTCGGCGTAGGCTTCAAGGATTTTGCAAGTCTCGGTGTCGGCGGTGATGTTACTCTGAATATGCAGATTGAATTCCTTAAAAAGCATATTTATGCTGACATAGCCGGTAAGATTGAGCTTATAGGACGAATAGTAGGCTTTGAGTATACCAAAAAGCTTCTTGAAGGAACGGAAGTATTTATTGACGATTACTACGGACAGCAGACAAAACGTCTGATGAGAAGCTTTGCTGCAGAAACAGAGAAACAGAATGCAGCTGCTCAGGAAAGTGAAGTTGAAGTCAGTGTAATTCCGAGAGATTATGCAGATAACACATCATCATGGCTTGGTGAGAAAGCTCAGAAAATCAGAAACGGTCTTACTTCTTCAGGTGTTGAATTCAAGGCTCTTCAGACCGGCGTTTACAGTGACACGCAGGCAGCTGTTGTTCCCCTTGGAGAGGATAAGCTTCTTATGGCTTATGTTGAAGATGATCCGTCAAGAGATGATTATAACCGTTTCAGACTCGTTTACAGTATCTTCAACGGTCTTACATGGAGTCAGCCTCAGCCGGTATACGACAACGGAACTGCCGACTCTCTTCCGTCACTTGCTTCTGACGGTGAAAATGTATATGTTTCCTGGATAAAGGCTGCACGTCTTCTGGGTGAAGAGGATATTGATGATTTTGAAGCAGTTATGAAGTCGATGGATATTTATACTGCGAAGTATAATCCTGAAACCGGTGCTTTTGAAGATGTTAAAAATGTAACAGATGACGATATTTATCATTCAGCTGTAACTGTCAGTGCAGAAGACGGTAAGTTTGCTGTATATTACACTGATGTATCTGATGAAGGTGTATACACAATCAAAAAATTTGACGGAGAAAACACTCAGGTTATTGCTGATTCACTCGATTCTGTTCTGTCTCTTGTTTCAGCAGGACTTGACGAAGTGTCCTATAACCGTGATACAGACGGTATTCTCAGCACAACGGGTGATATTACCGTATACACTTATAAGGACGGAGAGACAACTGTATTTGTAAAGGCAGAGGAAACCAACGGTGTACCTTATGACCGTATGGCATACGGAACACTTGAAGGCAAAAAGACTCTCTTTGCAGGTAACGGCATAGCTGTTTACTATTATGACGGAGATGAAATAAAGTCCTTTGTTCCGGAAGGAACCTTTGAAGAATTCATCGTCGGAGATAACTGTATTTTCTATACACAGAAATCCGATAACGGAACGGAACTTTATCTTTGCCGATATGAAGACGGAAGCTGGCAGAATCCTGTTCAGATTTCTGATATGGATGAGCTTATTACTAACGTAAATATTACCTCTTACAACGGCGACATTTACGGTATATGTAATATAGGAAGAACGGAATATAACGAAGACTATCAGTCTTATGATGTTCTTTCAACGGATATCGGTGCGTTTACAGTATCAGACTTTACAGATCTTGCTGTTACTCTTCTGGATATTGATGAGAGTCAGATGCTTCCGTCAACAGATACGACCCTTAATGTTTCTGTTGAAAATAAGGGTAGTACAACACCGGGAAAAGCTACATTTACAATCACAGATACCCGTGGTACAGAAACGGTACAGACTGTTGAGCTTTCTGTGCTTCCCGGAGAAAAGCAGTTTGTAGAGCTTGACTACAGAGTTCCGGAAGATTACGGCAAAACTACTGTTAACGTATCCTGTGATGTTCGATATGACAGAAACAAAGAGAATAATACTTCATATGCAGAGTACGGTTATACGGATGTTGCGGTAAGTGAATCTGCAGTTGTATTCGAAGAGGGCGAGTATCATATTTCAGTCAATGTCTATAATATGAGTGAAGTTGACGCTGAGGATGTTGTTCTTGAAATAAGAATGAATGATGAAACGATTAATCCCTTCTATGAGCACAAGATAGGAACACTTGAAAAGGGTAAATTCATTACTGCAAAGCTCACTCTCGGTGAAGAGTCTGTTGAATTTGAAGAAGATTATGCAACTCTTTATTGCTCGGTTAAAACCTCAGGTGATATTTCAAATGAAGGTGATGACACGGTAAGTGTGATCCTCGAAAGAGAAGAAGCTAAAACCTGTGACCATAAGGATGTTTATATTACTGAAGCTGTTCCGGCAGGATGTACCAATGACGGAAGCACCGAAGAGCATAAATGTCTTCTCTGCGGTGAGATTCTTCTTGAAAGCACAGTTGTTACAGCTCCGGGACACGCATACGAGACAACTGTTATACCTCCTACATGCACAGGTAAGGGCTACACAATTTATGACTGTAAAAATTGTGACAGTGTATATAAAGACAATTTTGTCGATGCGGCCGGTCACAAAAAGGTAACTGATGAGAAGGTTCCTGCAAGCTGCACAAGCACAGGTCTTACAGAAGGCTCACACTGTTCAGTGTGCGGAACGGTTCTGGTAGCTCAGCAGATTATCGGCCTTGCAGATCATACAGCTGTAACCGATAAGGGATATGACTCAACCTGCACAAAGGAAGGCCTTACAGACGGATCACACTGTAAGATTTGTAATAAGGTTCTTGTAGCACAGAAACCGATCAAGATTAAAGATCATGTAGCCGTTACTGATAAAGGCTATGCGTCAACCTGTACAAAGGAAGGCCTTACAGACGGCTCACACTGTAAGAATTGTAATAAGGTCCTTGTAGCACAGAAACCAATCAAGCTTAAAGACCATGTAGCCGTTACTGATAAAGGCTATGCGTCAACCTG
>JAZRQQ010000064.1:0-36506 GCA_045649935.1 Acutalibacteraceae bacterium
ACTTTATGGAATTGAGTTCGCTCTAATAGTTTTCCTGATTATGTAATAATTAATATTTACCTTGTCAAGATTGGTTTAAAACATTAAAGAAGTTATTAAATATAATTCTAAGTAAAAAACAGATAATTAACTTATTTCTTAAAAATGCCCCACCCTATACTATATAAAATATTGATTTTGTATAGTTCGTTATAAATATTCCACAACAACTCTCCTTTTAATCCGAAAATTATTTTTTCAGATTTTTTCTATTCTTGTATTTTAAATCACAATATGATATAATTCTCCAAGAATAAAAATCAAGGAACGAATTATAATGCAAATCAGAATTCAGAACGGCATTGTTGATCTTTCAGGTCAGCCGATATTAAAAAAAATCAATATAGAAATCAATACTGAAAGCAAGATAGGAATTGTAGGCAGAAACGGATCAGGCAAAACCACGTTATTACGGCTTTTGTCCGGTGAGCTTTCAATTTCAAAGGATAATCCCGAAATTGAAAGCTACTATATAATTTCAGGAAAACCTGTTATAGGTACACTTTCACAGATGGCGTTTAAGGATAACAGCGTTACAATGCTTGAAGAAATTAAAAGCGCCTACAGTGATATCATTGAACTTAAGAAAAAGCTTGATATACTCAGTAGTCAAATGGAAAACAATCCAACCGATGATGTTATCTCCTCTTATACCTCTACCCTTGATTATTTCACTAACCTCGGCGGCTTTTATTATGAAAAAGAATACGAGGCTGCTATTAAACGTTTTGGTTTCACTGATGAAGATAAGAAAAAGCCTTTATCTGATTTCTCCGGTGGACAGAGAACAAAAATAGCATTTCTTAAACTGCTTTTATCAAAGCCTGATTTACTTCTTCTTGATGAGCCGACAAACCACCTTGATGTTGATGCTGTTGCTTGGCTTGAAGAATATCTTGGAAGTTATAAAAAAGCAGTTGTGGTAGTTTCTCATGACCGTATGTTTCTTGATAAAACCGTAAATACAATTTATGAAATTGAACACGGTAAAACTTACAGATACAGCGGTAATTACACCTCTTTTGTAGAGCAGAAAAAGCTTCAGAGAGCCCAGCAGGCCAAGATGTATATTGAACAGCAAAAAGAGATTGAAAAGCTTAATGAAACAATTGAAAAATTCAGATATAAAGCTAATAAAGCCGCAATGGCTCAGTCTAAAATCAAATATCTCGAACGTATGGATATGATTGAAGCCCCTGAGTTTTATGACAGCAAAGTATTCCATGCAGAATTTGAACTTGATTCGCGAAGCGTTAAAGATGTTCTTACTGTACGCGACCTGAAAATCGGATATGATAAAGTTTTGTCAACAGTCAGCTTTGATATAGAGAGAGGTCAGCATATAGGCATCGTAGGCGGAAACGGCTTAGGCAAATCAACATTGCTTAAGACTTTGATAGGTTCTATCCCCTCTTTAGGCGGAACATCTATAATTGGCGGTGGCGTAAAAATCGGCTACTTTGATCAGCAAATGGCTCAGTATACAAGCAGTTTAACTGTTCTTGATGATTTTATGAATGCATTCCCCTCTCTTACATCTTATGAAGCAAGGAGCTCGCTTGGTGCATTTCTGTTCAGTGGTAACGATGTATTTAAGACTGTAGATATGCTTTCCGGTGGCGAAAGAGTCAGACTTGCTCTTTGTAAAATCTTTAAAAGAAAGCCGAATTTTCTTATACTTGATGAACCTACCAACCATATGGATATTCTTGGTAAGGAAACCCTTGAAAATATGCTCTCAGATTATGAAGGTACCCTTATTTTTGTTTCTCACGACAGATATTTTGTAAAAAAGGTTTCTCATTGTATCCTTTCATTCGAAAACGGTAAGACACATTGGTATAAATATGGTTATGATGAGTATGAAGCCTCTCTTAATAAATCAACCGGTGATATAGAAAGCACTGCTGAACCTGTTATAAAGCAAAAGAAGAGCTACACAACACCCGGTAAAGAGAAAGCTAAAAAAGAAAGAGCTTTAAAAAAGGCAGAAGAAGCAATAGCTGCTCTCGAACAAGAGCTTGAAGAGCTGAAAGCTGAAATCAATAAAGAGGAAAATCTTTCTGATTATATTAAGCTTTCTGAGTTGCAGGAAAAAATTGATGAAAATGAAATCATGCTTCTTGAAAAAATGGAAGAATGGGAAGGTCTCCTTGGTGAATAAAAAACAGCAGTAACTATATTGTTACTGCTGTTTTTTAAAATCCTATTAATCCAAGTAATCCATATGAAAAAACTGAAACTATAACTCCAGCAATCAGAACACCGAGACAAATTGTCGGAAATGAATGCTTGATTCTGATATCGAGAAGATCCGCAATCAATGCACCGGTCCAGGCTCCTGTACCCGGAAGAGGTATAGCAACAAAAAGTAATAAGCCAAGAAGTCGGTATTTTTTTACATTTTCAGCTTTTCTGAGTGAACGAGCTTCAAGCTTTGTCAGAATACGTTCAATTGCAGGTATTTTTTTTAAAAGCTGAAAGATTTTTCTGATAAACAAAAGAATAAACGGGATAGGTAAAATATTGCCGGCAAAACAAATAATGAACGCCTTAAAAAACTCAACATTCATTAATTTTGCAGCAATCAATCCCCCTCTGAGTTCAAGAATCGGAAGCATAGAAACAATAAAGGTTACAATTTCCGGAGAAAAATTTTCTCCGAGTGTTGCTACCAGATATTCTGCAATTCTTTCGGACATATTTGTACCTCATTATAGATTGTTATTAATAATAAACTCCTGAGCGTCACTGAGAATGTTTTTGTCATTCTCATAATTCAGAATACGCATAGAATCACTATAATTAAACCAACCGCACTCCTCAATTTCTTCTTCCTGAAGTGAATAATCAATCTGCACAGTTTCTGCAAGAAATATCGATACTGACTTTTCAATTTTGCCCTGAATGGTATATTCTGAATTTTTCACAAATCCAGGAACAATTTTAATATTAAGACCGGTTTCTTCGAGAACTTCCCTTATTGCTGTTTCTTCTTTAGTTTCTCCGGGCTCAATATGTCCTTTGGGAAAACCCCAATGAGCGCTTCTGCGATTTCTTATAAGAAGAAATTTCTTTTCATCGTTTTCTCTTCTGAAAATTACTGCTCCACAGGAGCTTTCATATAAACACTCAATATTATACCCAATGCGACCTTCTGCAAAATCAATTGCTTCCCTGATATCATTAACAATGTATCGTGTGCTTTTGGGTGCTACAACCCATACTACACCTTTTCCGCCATGTCTTCTGATAGTTGCAATTACTCTGCCGTCAAAATTTCTTACAGGATGGTTGATGCCCATTATGTAAGCTGACTGAACAGTATTTTTCATAGTTTTGCAGCCTTCCATAATACCGTAATTAAGCTTATATTTAAAGCCGAAACGGTTATTATAGGAGTGCATCGGGGATGTTACACGTACTTTGACAAACTTGCCTAACATAATTATCCCCTTTTCACAAAATGCAGCATATGGAATAAAAGGTTAGCCCTTTATATACTGCACAGAATTATATGAAATAATTATACTGATTTTTTAAGAAGATTTCAATAGATTTTTTTTCAAAAATTTGCTTTTGACCTAAAAAAATATTTATTTAGTTGCATTAAGACTGATAGAAATGATATAATATCAACAAATATACAGATATGAGAGTTAATTATATGAGTACACTTTATATAACTGATCTTGACGGAACACTTCTTAATGACAAGGCTGAGCTTACAGAAGCTTCAAAGAAATATTTAAACAAAGCGATAGAAAAAGGAGCAAAATTTACAGTAGCAACTGCACGTACATTCGCTACTGTTATGGATATGTTCAAGGGAGTTAACCTTACTATACCTGTTGTCCTTATGAACGGTGTAATGCTTTATGATCCCGTTGAAATGAAAACGGTGTACAGTTGCGGAATTGATTATGTATCTGCTGTTGAAGTTCTTGAAAAATTTAATAAACACGGTCTCTCTCCTCTGATTTATTATGACCGAGGCAACTGTCTGGAAATTAAATATAACAGCTCTTCAAATGAATATCAGATGGTTTATGTTAACAAGCGCAATCATGCACAAGGGAAAATGTTTACTTACTCCCCTTCTCTTAATATATGCAAAAATGATAAAGTTATATATTTTGTAGCACTTGATTTATATGATAATATCATTGATCTTTATAATGATATTAAGACAATTAAAAATATCAATGTAGCATTTTACAGAGACAATTACACAGATTGTTATTTTCTTGAAATATTCGCTTATGGTGTTTCAAAAGCTTCAGGTCTTTCTGAAATCAAAAAAATTATCGGAGCTGATAAGATAATAGCTTTTGGTGATAATCTTAATGATATTGATATGTTCAGATATGCTGATGAGTCGTATGCTGTTTCTGATGCCTGTGATGAGCTAAAAAAAGAAGCAACAGATATCATCGGCTCAAATAATGATGATTCTGTTGCAAGCTTTATTTATAATCATTTCGGTCAAGACTAACAATCAGACAATTAAAATCTTTCATCATAATCGTCGAGAAAATTGTATTTCATATCCCCTTTATGATATCCTATTACAGTTTCAAGATTCACATTGTGAACACTTCTGAAAATATTCATTTCAATATTGGAGTTGATTTTTCTGAATGAGGAAATCAGCTCCTTCATTTCTTTACGCTTGGAAAGAAGCTCTTTATCGGACTGCTCTTTTTCCGAGGCTTCAGTGAATTTACAGGCGCATTGTAAAAAATGCAGGTCATTATATCTGACCCATGCACTTATATCAGACTCTCTTACCATATAAAGCGGTCTGATAAGCTCCATTGATGCAAAATTAGTGCTGTGAAGCTTAGGCATCATTGTTTTAATTTCTGCACCGTAAATCATACTAAGAAGAATAGTTTCTATAACATCATCAAAATGGTGACCTAATGCAATTTTATTGCATCCGAGTTTTTGCGCATTTTTATAAAGGTGCCCCCTTCTCATTCTGGCACAGAGATAACAAGGAGAGTCTTCAACATCCACAACGTAATCAAAAATCTTAGCATCAAATATTTCTATAGGCACATTAAGAAGCTCGGCATTTTCGATAATTCTTTTTCTGTTTTCAGGCGAATAACCGGGATCGAGAACGAGATACTTTGCCTCAAAAGGAAAATCACTGTGTTTCTGAAGGTGCTGAATGCATTTAGCAAGAAGCATAGAATCTTTTCCTCCGGAAATACATACAGCAATCTTATCACCCGGTTTTATCATTTCGTATTCATTTATGCCGGCAATAAATCTTTTCCAGATTTCTTTTCTGTATTTTTTAATTATACTTCTTTCCACTTCAATGTGTTTTTCCATAAAATCACCTATATAGAAATTTTAAAGCAGCAGACTGTTAAAACCAATCTGCTGCTTTATTGCGCTTTAACTCTCTTTATCTTTAATATTGAATATCATCTTCAGAATGCCTCTGAAAACCTTGGGACTTTTTACAACAACGACCTTCATGGGCTAACCTCCAAACATAAATACCGTTTCATCTAAAGGAACAGGTTATTCCTAAAATGACAAGCATTACTGCAAGGATGAAAAGCAATACTTTTACAGGTATACAAAGTGCTATAAGTATACCTGCACCGAAGGCAGTAAATATTAGCGTTTTCGGACAGGAACGTGATTTTGCCATGCTATCATCCCTTCGTATATAATCAGCTAAAGCTCAATATTATTATACGAAAAAAATAATTATGTGTGAAAGATTATAAATTCCATTTTTTTATATCTTTTTGTTCGTTGTAAAAAGATATATAACTGTTGTGTCGGTTTTTACTGATAATGCCTTTATCAACCATTTCACAGATTTTACAGCCTTTATCACCTATGTGAGCGCAGCCTGTAAATCTGCACATATTTATATACTCCTGAAATTCAACGAAATAATCTTCAAGTTCATCTGAAAAAATCACATTATCATTTGAAAAATCAATGCTTGAAAATCCCGCTGTATCAATTACAAGTCCATCACCTATATGGAAGATTTCTGCTTGTCTTGTAGTATGTCTGCCACGGCCAAGCTTATCGCTGATTTCTCCTGTCTGTAAATTCAGCTCACCATTCAAAGCATTTATAAGTGTAGATTTCCCGACACCTGAATTTCCGGTAAATACAGTAAGATGATCTGATAATTCGGCTTTTATTTTTTCGAGCATAGAGCTGTCATTGACACTTGAAAATAAAAATACCTTGTAGCCGGTTGACATATAAGTTTCATAAATTTCTTTATAATCAGCAAGGTCTGTTTTTGTAATGACAATAAGCGGTTCAATGTTGTTCTTTTCTGCAAGAACTGTCATTTTGTCAATTATAAGATAATTAGGCTGAGGCTTTGTAGCAGATACAACAATAACCATTTTATCAACATTGGCAACAGGCGGTCTGATAAGCATATTCTTTCTGTCGCAAATTTCATCAATGGTGTTTTCTTCTCCCTCTCTTACAGAGATAATAACACGGTCACCTGCAAGAGGAGAAATTTTTTCTTTTCTGAATTTACCTTTAGCCTTACATTCATAAACACCTTTGGTGGTTTCTACATAATAGAAACCACCAATACCTTTGATAATTAATCCTTCTGTTTTCATATCATTCGTTCACCGTATCGTCAGGTGATGGTGTCTCATCGTTTGAATTTTCTTCAGCTTCAGTCTTGTTATCGTTGTTTTCCTGCTTTTCAGTTTTTGTTTCCTCAGTTTCGGAATCATTGGCAGTTGTTTCTTTTTCAGTGGCAGCTTTAGTGGTTGATTCCTTGGTTTCAGACTCTTTTTCAGCTGTATCTTTAGTAGTAGTTTCCTTAGTGGTTTTTTCTGTCGTAGCGCTGCCGGTTACAGCTTTACAGCTATCGCAAACACCGTCACCGTCAGCATCTGAATGACCTGTAGCCGGAACTGCTTCCTGCTCAGTAAATACTTCTTCACAAACGGAACAGTGTGAACCCTTGGTAAGACCTGCTTTTGTACATGTGGCAGGTACAGCTGCATCGGTAACCATTTTATGAGATGTTTTAGGAATCTTTTCCTGCTTTACAAGCACCTCATCACATACAGAGCAATGAGAGCCTTCTGTTTTGCCTGTTGATATACATGTTGCAGGTACTTTAGGATCCTTAACTTCTTTATGTCCTGTTGCAGGGATTTCTTCGGGCTCTTTCAGAATTTCTTCACATACAGAGCAATATACATATGCCGTTGAACCCGCTTCGGTACAAGTAGCTTTTACAGCCTTTACTTTAACCTTTTCGTGACCGAGAGCCTCGATTTCTTCCTCCACTGTTTCTTCACAGTCTTTACATTTACCCTTCTGAAGACCCTTTTCTTCACATGTAGATTCAGTTATAATCTCAACATCTTCAAGCTCGTGCTCATGCTCAGGGATTGTACCTGTACTTACATATACAGCAATTCTTGTACCGGGAAGAACGGTTTCACCGATATATTCGTGACCGACAATAGTACCGGCAGGCTCAGCACTGCCTCTGTATTCAGTTCTTGCTGTATTAAGTGCAAGGCCTACATTTTCAAGTGCTGCTCTTGCCTGAGAAATAGTCATACCGACAAGATTAGGAACAGCCACCGGCTCCATTTCCTGACTTGTTGCAACATAAATTGTAACAAGTGAACCGGCATTAGCCATTTCACCCTTAGCGGGGTAAGTTTTAATTACAGTACCGACCTCAACCTCGTCACTTTTTTCTTTAATAATTTCAACGTCAAAGCCCTGACCCTTTATAACAGATTCAGCTGATGCGTACTCATATCCGTAGACATCAGGAATTTTTACCTGTGCAGCTGAATCGGAAATATATACTACAATTGTTGAGTTCTTATTAACCTTTCCTGATGACGGTGATTGTCTGAGGATTGTTCCTGATTCAGCAGTGCTTTCCTCGTCAACAATCGGTTCAAATCTGAAGTTACTGTATGTGCTCTGATTCATTACCTGATTGTAAAAATTAAGTCCGACAACATTCGGTACATCAACTTTTCCTGAGTTTGGTAAGAACATAGAGATGAGAACAATCGCAAATACAACAAGGGCACCGAGGATACCGCAAAGCACAGCAATAGTTCTTTTTTTACCTACATCAGGCTCATCATATTCATCAATACTCTCTGTTTCAGCTACTGTTGGTTCAACTTTAGTAACAACGGGAGGTGCAATCTTGACATCCTCGTCGTTTTCAGGGATTTGTCTTGGTTGTGTTTCAGAAAAATAAGAATAATCAAACTTAATATTCGGGTTTCTTTTATATGCTTCAATATCCCTTAAAATTTCAGATGCAGACTGATATCTGTCTGCCTGATTTTTCTGCATTGCTCTTATGATGATCTGCTCAAGACCAACAGGTATATCAGGATTGATTTCTCTTGGCTTTACAGGATCATTCTGAAGCTGCATCAGAGCAACAGAAACAGCATTATCTGACTGGAAAGGAAGAGTTCCTGTGAGCATCTCGTAAAGAACAACGCCTACAGAATAAAGGTCAGTTTTTGCATCGGTTACACTGCCCTTAGCCTGCTCAGGACTGATATAATGAACAGAACCGATAGCACCGTCAGTCATTGTTCTTGTTTCACTTCTGCTGAAACGTGCAATACCGAAATCAGTAACTTTAATCGTGCCGTCAGATATAAGCATAATGTTCTGAGGCTTGATATCTCTATGAACAATGCCTTTGTCGTGAGCATGCTGAAGTGCTCTGAGAATCTGAGTTACATAATAAATAGCTTCACGGGCATTGACTTTTCCCTGCTGTTCAATATATTCCTTAAGAGAAATTCCTTCAACATATTCCATAACAATATATTGAAGCATATTGCCGTACCTGACATCATAAACCTTTACAATATTGGGATGAGACAGAACGGCAATAGCCTTGGATTCATTTTTAAATCTTCTTCTGAATTCTTCATTTGCAAGAAACTCATCCTTGAGAATTTTTACTGCAACAATTCTGTGGTCGATGTTGTCAAAGGCTTTATATACAACAGCCATACCACCGACACCAATAATTTCAATTATTTCATATCTTCCGTCAAGACGTTTGCCTACGTAGTTTTCCATAATCTTTAACCTTACCCTTTCATAACAACAACTGTAATGTTATCATTTCCACCGTTATTATTAGCTTCCTCGATATATTTATCTGCAAGCAAGTCAAAATTTGTAGTCTGATAAATTTCAAGAATACGTTCATCACTTATCATACCGCTGAGTCCGTCTGTGCACAGCAAGAGAACGTCACCTTCGTTTATGCAGACATAATCAAACTCAATATCTATCTTTTCACCGACACCCATAGCTCTTGTTATAATATTTTTAATGGGGTGATGTTCAAATTCACTTCTGGTTATCTGACCGCTGTCAAGCATCTGCTGAACAAGAGAGTGGTCTTTGGTTATCTGTGTTATTGTACCGCCACTTATAATATAAGCTCTGCTGTCACCTGCATGAGCAATACACGCCTCATTGTTTTTAACAATTGCAGCAACAATTGTTGTTCCCATACCTTTAAGGCTTTCATCATATATACCACGGTCAAAAACATGTACATTTGCCGTTGTAATTGTAGAAAGGAAAAGGTTTTCCAGAGAAGAAACAGACATTGACGGATTGTAGCATTTACGGATTTTGTCACTGACAATTTCAACAGCAACAGTGCTTGCAACTTTGCCGCCGTGAACACCGCCCATACCGTCGCAAACAACTGCCCAAGCAGTGCCGTCACTGAGAGCTCCGTATTCAAATGCATCTTCATTTCTGCTTCTGACTGCCCCTATGTCAGTTCTGCCTGTTATCTGCATATATCTGTCCCCTTTCATAAAAAAATTATTTTTCGCCCCTTCTGAGCTGACCGCATGAAGCGTTTATATCACTGCCGAGAGTACGTCTTACAGTGGTATTAATACCATTTCTTTCAAGAATTTTAATAAAAGAATCTATTCTGGACTGATTACTCTTTCTGTAATCTCGCTCTTTAACAGAATTTACCGGAATAAGATTTACATGGCAGAGCATACCGCGAAGTCTTTGTGCAAGCTCTTTTGCGCACTCATCACTGTCATTAACTCCGCTGATCATCGCATATTCAAAAGAAATTCTTCTTGATGTTTCGTTTGTATAATCTCTGCAGGCTTTAAGAAGTGTGTCAATATTCCATTTATTATTTACGGGCATAGTTCTGCTTCTGATAGTATCATTAGGTGCATGAAGTGAAACAGATAATGTAAGTTGAAATTTTTGCTTCATAAGCTCATATATACCGCTCACAACACCGCATGTAGAAAGTGAAATGTTGCGCATACCAATGTTAAGACCGTTTTCGTCGGAAACCATTCTGAGAAAAGTCATAACATTGTCAAAATTATCAAGCGGTTCACCCACACCCATCATCACAATATGTGAAATTCTGATTGAAAGGTCTTTCTGCACAATATAAATCTGAGAAAGAATTTCAGCCGGTGTGAGGTTTCGGATAAATCCGGCAATTCCCGATGCACAAAAGTTACATCCCATCTTGCAGCCGACCTGACTCGAAACGCAGATTGTATATCCGTACTTATACTTCATAACAACAGATTCAATCAGCTCTCCATCATGAAGTCTGAACAAATACTTAACTGTATTATCATACACTGAAACTAACTTTTTTTCAATAGTGCAGCTGTAAATGTCATAATTATTTTTAAGTTTATCTCTTAATACTTTAGAAATGTTGGTCATTTCATCAAAAGAATCAACATTATGTTTATGTAACCAGGAGTAAATCTGACCTGCTTTAAATGGTTTTTCACCAATGGAGATAATTTCTTCCTTTAATTGCTCCAAGGTCATTGACTTAATATCTTTTTTCACTTAATCACTCTTTCTTTCAAAACAAGCAATAAAAAATCCGTCACTGCCATTTTTATGTGGCATAAGAGTAATAAAATCACTGTCAGATAATTCAGGAATGGGTCTGACAACTGTAAAATCATTATTTTCATTAAGAAATTTACGGCAGACATCTTCATTTTCAAGCTTTGATAATGCACATGTAGAGTACACAATCCGTCCGCCTTTTTTTACGTATTTGGCACCATTGGTCAAAATTTTATATTGAATATCCGGAAGAGATTTCAACTCCTCCTCGGATTTATATTTGATTTCAGGTTTTCTTCTTATAATTCCGAGTCCTGAGCAAGGGACATCACATAAAACACGATCAGCTAAGCCTAAATTCTCTCTGTAAACGAGCGCATCAGATACTTCACCGTAAATTATACCGAGATTCAGTCGTAAAGCACCTTTATTAATGAGATCAACCCTTTTCTGATATTTATCAAAGCAAAGAACAGAGCCTTGATTTTCCATATACTCGGCTGCAGTATAAGCTTTACCGCCGGGAGCAGAACACAAATCGAATACCTTCTCTCCTTTTACAGGAGCAAGTGCCTTTATACAAATCTGAGAGGCTAAATCCTGCACGTGAAAATATCCTGCAGAATAAGCTTTCAGCTTTTCTATGTCATTTCCGTGCAGATTAACTTTCAATGCGTTTTTTATGTATGTTTTTTCGCTTGCTACGCCTTCCTCACTGAGAAGCTCAATAAGTTCATCAGCGCTGACTTTAGTAGTATTGACACGTATAAAAATATCCGGTGAGCCGTTACATACCTCAAGGATTTTTATTGTATCTTCTTCTCCGTACTCTCTTATCCATTTTTCACATATCCATTTTTCGCAGGAATATTTTACAGATAAGTACAGTCCGATATCATTTTTATCAGGTAGACAAAGTCCGTTTTGGCTAATTTTTCTCAATACTGCATTAACAAGTCCCGATGCAAAATTACAGCTTTTTTTAGCAAGACGAACACTTTCGTTTACAGCAGCAGAATCAGGCACCTTATCGAGGAACAGTATCTGATAAGCACCGAGTCTTAATATAACAAGCACCTCAGGCTTGAGCTTTTTAAGCGGTTTATCAAGGTAAAGACTAAGATTATAATCAAGTGTAAGCTTTCTTTCAATAACGCCGTAAAACAAAGCAGACACAAAGGATTTATCCCTTGCATCAAGCTCTGTTTTAGATAAAAATGAATCTAATGTAATATTAGAAAAAGCTGAATCTTTTTCAATTTTCATGAGCGCTTCAAAAGCAATTTTTCTGGTATTAATCATTATTGCTCCTAAAAATTTATTATCTTCTTCTGTTGGTTCTGAGAATAAGACGTATCAGTGACATAACGGAAACAAGAAGAGCTGCAACATAGGTCATTGCTGCGGCAGTAAGAACTTTTTTAGCACCTGTCTGCTCCTCAGCATAAAGCATACCAGTTTCATCAATTACATTCATAGCTCTTGAACTTGCATTAAATTCAATAGGAAGAGTAACAAGCTGAAAAACAACTACAGCAGCAAAAAGTATTATTCCGATATCAACAAGTAAGCCGAAACCAAGAAAATATCCCATAATTGCAAGAAAAACACCTGTTGACGAACCGATATTAGCTACAGGTAATATTGTATTTCTGATTTTTATAGGCATATAATTATTTGCGTGCTGTGCTGCATGACCGGCTTCGTGACACGCAATACCTATACTTGCAATTGAAGTACCGGAAAATACTTCAGGTGAAAGTCTTATTGTATTTGTAGTGGGATCATAGTGATCACTGAGTTTACCGTAACCAAGCTCGATATTTACATTGGTTATACCGTAATAACCGAGAACATTTGCAGCTGCCTGAGCTCCGGAAATTCTCTTTGAATTTGAAATTTTAGCATATTTATTATATGTGCTTTTAACCTTTGCCTGCGCAATCAGAGAAATAATTATTGCAGGCACTACAAGAATCAAGTAGTAATAATCATACCAGAACATACAAACACATCCTTAAATTAACCTAATACAGTTCCTTTTTCAACGGGGTATCCGTTAAGGAAAGATGCTGAATCCATTCTTTTCTTTCCTTCAAGCTGGATAACCTTAAGCTCAACACAATTATTATCGCCGCAAGCAACAACAATTGCACCTGAGTTATCAATAATTTCACCGGGTATATTATGTCCCTTTTTATCAGATAAAACCGAAGAGTGAATCTTTAAAGTTTTTCCATTGAACTTTGTCGAAGCCCCGGGCCAGGAATAGAGTCCTCTGATTTTATTATGAATATCAAAAGCTTTATTTGACCAATCTATAGGGCTCATATCCTTAGAAAGCAAGCCAACCTTAGTAGCAAGTGCTTCGTTCTGCTTCTGTGGATTAAGCTTTCCGTTTTCTATCATTTCGATTGTTTCCATAAGTGCCTGAGCACCAAGAGGAGCAAGAATCTCATACATGTACTCAGTTGTATCATTAATACCTATTTCGCATTCTTTGATGTTAAGAATATCACCTGTATCAACACCTTCATCCATTTGCTGAACAGTAACTCCGGTAATTTTATCACCATTCAATACTGCGTAATGAATAGGTGAAGCACCTCTGTATTTAGGTAAAATTGATGCGTGAACATTAATACAACCATATTTCGGATATTCAAGAAAATCTGTAGGAAGAATTTTTCCGTAAGCAACTACCACAACAAGGTCAGGCTTGATATCCTCAAGTATTCTGACTCCCTCTCCGTTTCTTAGAGAAACGGGCTGATACACAGTTAAGTTATGCTTTAATGCTTCAACTTTAACATCAGGAGGGGTTAATTCCTGCTTTCTGCCTACAGGCTTATCCGGCTGACAGAAAACACCGACAATTTCGTGTGATGAATTTATAAGGGCCTTCAGACAATCAACAGAAAAGTCCGGTGTACCCATAAAAGCTATACGCATATTATCATTCCTTTCAGTCTTTATTTCTAAGTGCTCTTATTTCTTCGGCAGTTAAATTTTTAATCTGCTTATCTGTGTAAATTATACCGTCAAGATGGTCGATTTCATGGCAAAAGCAACGAGCCTTTAGTCCTGTACCTTCATAAAATCTCCATACACCTTTTCTGTTCTGTGCTCTGATTTTACAGTATTCAGGTCTCTTTACAAGTCCGTTCTGACCGGGAACTGAAAGGCATCCTTCTACATCCTCCGCTTCACCTGAAGTCTCAACAATTTCAGGATTGATAAGCTCAAGCAAACCGTCACCTACATCTACAACAACCACTCTTTTGAGAATTCCCACCTGAACAGCTGCAAGACCTACGCCTTCAGCCTTATACATAGTGTCTTTCATATCATCGAGAAGCTGCCATAATCTCTCGTCAAAACGTTCTACCTTTCGGCTTGTCTTTCTCAGAATCGGATCACCGACTGTAACAATATTTCTAGTAGCCATATTTTACCTCACTTAATAGAGATTTTCAGGATTAATATCAACTGCAACAGTAACAGAATTATACAAAGAATTCTTACCAAATTTAATAAGTAATTCTTTGATCATACTTCTGAACTCAGAGTTGTTTTTACATTTGATAATTAATCTGTATCTGTATTTATTACTTATTTTTGAAATTCTAGGCGGCATCGGGCCTAGAACAATAATTTTTACATTATTATATTTTTCTTTTGTAATACTTCTTAATTCATCAAGAAAAGTTCTTGAACACTCAAGTGCTTTAATTTCATCCGAAGACACAAACAGCACTGAACACAAATCACAGAACGGCGGATAAATCATACTTTTTCTTATAACAATTTCCGTGTTATAAAAGCTGTCATAATCCTGCTTCTGAGCCATTCTGATTACAGGGTTTTCCGGTGCAAGAGTCTGAATCAAAGCTACTCCTTTATAATCACCTCTGCCCGAACGTCCCACTACCTGAGTGAGAAGATCAAATGTACGCTCCTGGCTTCGGAAATCATCGTTATTCAGCTGCTGATCTGCGTTGATTACACCAACTAAAGTAACATTTTCGAAATTCAGACCTTTAGCAACCATTTGTGTGCCGAGCATTATATCATATTCACCTTTTCCGAATTCAATAAGTCCCTTTTCAAAGCTGTGCCTTGAAGAGGTAGTATCAGTATCCATTCTTAAAACTCTTGCCTCAGGAAGAAGTGTTGCTATTTCTTCCTCTATACGCTGTGTGCCGTATCCTGCATACCGAACATCTTCTTTCCCGCATTCTGGACAAACTCTTGTCAAAGGTGTCGAATAGCCGCAATAATGGCACATCAGACGGTTATTGGCTGAGTGATAGGTCATTGAAATACTGCATGAAGGACAGGTTATTACATTTGAGCAGCTGTCACAGGCAGCAAAAGTATTGTAACCTCTTCTGTTGATAAGAAGAATAGTCTGCTTTTTATCCTGAAGATTTTTCTCCATCAGTTCAAGAAGCGGTGAGCTGATACTGTATTTATTTCCGTGCTGCCTCTCAGCTTTCATATCAACAACAGTTACATCAGGTAAAACTGCACTGCCGTATCTCTCATCAAGAACAGAGAGAGAATATGTGCCTCTCTGTGCATTGGAGAAGCTTTCAACTGAAGGTGTTGCTGACGAAAGAACTAAAAGTGCTTTGTGACGATTTGCACGGAATTTAGCAACTTCCTTGGTATGATATCTGGGAGATGATTCAGACTTGTAGGTATGCTCCTGTTCCTCATCAATTACAATAAGACCAAGATTATTAAACGGTGCGAATACAGCTGATCTTGTACCAATTGCAATTTTAACAGTACCTTCTTTTACCCTCTTATATTCATCACGTCTTTCACCAACTGAAAGAGCACTGTGAAATATTGCTACCTCAGAGCCGTACCTTCCCTTAAAGAGAGCCATCATCTGAGGCGTAAGAGAAATTTCGGGAACCATCATAATGACCTGTCGCCCATCAGCAATTACGCTGTCAATAAGCGACATAAACACTGATGTTTTTCCGCTGCCTGTTACTCCGTATAACAGGCCTACGCCGCCACCTTTACGATACTTACTGATAAGCGTATCGTATGCTGCACTCTGTTTATCTGTAAGTATAATTTCATTACGAGCGTTTTTATCAGTTATTACTGTTTCAGGAATGCGGTATACTGCAGTTTCAGTAACCGTAATTATCCCCTTTTTTTCAAGATTTGATACAACAGAAGGTGTTACACCGGTAAAATAGCAAAGCTCTTTAACAGAGACACTCCCTATATCAGAGAGTGCATCAACCACACTTTTTTGCTTGGGTGTAAGTTTGCTGAATCTCTCGTAGATTTCATTAATGTCTGCCGATAACTCTGCAAATTTTGATGTTGCATCCTTTGCGTTTCTTATAGCATCATAAGACTTAATGAGAAGCTTTTTATTAAGAAGACAGTCGATTATATCACATTCAGATGAAAAGCCGAGAGTATTATATACATCTTTTTTAGTAAGAAAGCTATCATAAGACAGCATGTATTCATAAACCTGTTTTTCATCTGCAGATAAGCCACAGACATTCTTACGGTTTACTGCAAAATATTTAATTTCCGTACGGAAATTAAAGCCTGACGGAATCTGCGCCTTGACGCCCTCAAAGTAAGTACAGAAGGTTCTTTCTTTGAGAAAGACAGCAATATCAAGCATTTCATCACTGATAAAATCAGAATTATCAAGTACAGAAATTATATTTTTGTATCTTTTATCTTTTTCGGGCTCAGTAACAGAAAATACAACACCTTGTCTTTTTACATTCTTTCCCATACCGAAAGGTACTAAAACACGGCTGCCTCTTTTCACCTTATCCGAAAGTTCTTCAGGAATTTTATAGCTGTAAAGAATGTCAAAATGATATGCAACATTTTCTACTGCAACATTAGCAAGAAACTGTTTCATATCATTTCACTTCCTTTTATATATTTCTGATTTCTTCGGGTTCAGAGATTTCAAGCTTACCGCTGAGGAATTCGTCCAAAGCATAAGTGACAGGCTTTTCTGTTCCGCATTTTTCACTAAGCTCAGGAGTTTCGGAAACCTCTCTTGCTCTCTTTGCTACTGCAGTTACAAGTGAGTAACGGCTGGTTTTGTTTTTAAGTAAATCTCTTAAATCAGGATTAAGCATTTTTATTTACCTCTCTTAATTTATTTAGCATATTATTTTTTTTGAGCTGATCTGCTCTTATTATTGCCAGAACATCATTTACGGCATCCTCAAGAATATCATTTTCTACGATATAATCGTATTCTACGGCTCTTTCAAGCTCAGTTTTAGCAATAGACATTCTTGCTTCAATTGCATCGTTACTATCGGTGCCTCTGCCACGGAGTCTTTTTTCTAAGACTTCTAATGAAGGCGGTACAACAAAAATTTTAATTGCATCCGGGAAAACCTTCCTTACATTTTTTCCGCCTTCAACTTCAATAACGAGAAAAACTGTTTTTCCTTCAGCAAGTAGTTTTTTTACGGGACCGATCGGTGTTCCGTAAAAATTATTGCCATATGTAGCATACTCAAGCATTTCTCCGTTATTAATATTCTGCTGAAACTCTTCATGTGAAACGTAAAAATAGTTAACTCCCTCAGCTTCACCGGGTCTAATTGCTCTTGTGGTCATCGAAACAGATAAAAATCCGTTTCCCTGAAGCTTCTCAAGAACGCCTGCAACTATTGTATCTTTACCGCAACCTGAGGGAGCAGACACAACAACAAGCTGTCCGTTTTTATTCATATGAGCCATCCTCCTCACAAATATCTTCCTGGTCAGAGTCGAGTCTGTTAGCAACTGTTTCACACTGAAGATAAGTAAGAATAACATGGTCACTGTCCATAATGATAACAGCTCTTGTTCTTCTGCCTTGCGTTGCATCGATAAGTGTGCCACGTTCCTTGCACTCCTGGATAATTCTTTTAATAGGAGCAGAGTCAGGGCTGACAATAGCAACAAGACGCTGAGCGTTAATCATATTACCGAAGCCTATATTAATCAATTTCATATTCCGTCACCGTTTTATTCGATATTCTGTACCTGCTCACGGATTTTTTCAATTTCAGCCTTTATATCAATTACCTTACGGGCTATTTCAACATCCTGAGCCTTTGAGCCGATAGTGTTTGCTTCACGGTTGAACTCCTGAATAAGGAAATCCATTTTTCTGCCGATTGCAATATCACTGTCCATAAATCCGTGCATCTGTTCGATGTGGCTTCTGAGTCTTACTGTTTCTTCGGCAACAGCAATCTTATCTGCGTAAATTGCCGCCTCTGTAAGAAGTCTCTGCTCATCGACCTGAACATCATTAAGCACATTCTTCATTCTCTCAAGAAGCTTGTTGTTGTATTCGATAACAGTTTCAGGGGAACGTTTTTCTATAAATTCAACGCTCACAAGAATTATATCACATCTTGAAAGTATATCATTTTTAAGCTTTTCACCCTCTTTTTCACGCATAGAAACAAAAGAGGCAAGAGCTTTATCAGTAACAGCTTTAACTGCATTCCATATTCTCTCTTCATCAGCTTCACTCTTATGAACGGAGAAAATATCGTGATATTTTGCTACTGAAGAAACTGTAATATCATCTGTGAGGCTGTATCTTTCTGCAAGCTCTTTAAGTGCATCAATGTAGCCTGAAGCTAATGAATGATTTACGGAAACAACACAATCTTCAATTTCAAGAGCTTCAATCTGAACAAAGCATTCAAGCTTTCCTCTTGAAACAACAGTCTGAATATATGATTTGAGTTTTTCTTCAAGGAAACCGTAAGTTCTGGGAACACGTGAAGAAAAGTCAAAATATCTGTGGTTTACACTCTTAATTTCAACAGTTATGCTCATTCCGTCGATTGTTTCCTGAGCTCTGCCGAAGCCGGTCATACTTTTTATCATATGCTTGTCCTCCGTGGGATAAAATATAAGCAATATATATCCTTATAATTATATATTATATTATCTGTTTTGTCAAATAAACAGATAAATTTTTCTGCTTATTTACAGCAAGATCCTGTCAATATAGACGGAATGTCATTTACATATTCTGAACCGATGAATTCAAAGTTCATATTTTTAAGAAATTCAGTAATATTTTTGCAGGTACACTTGCCCATATAGATATTCTGAAGTGAAGCATAATTAAATGCTGAGCGTAAAAGTCCTTCAACAAGATAAGGCTTGTCCAAAGAATAATTCAATTCGTAGACATCAGCAAAATCATTGCTTTTCTTCATAAGGCAATAGCCTTCATCAGCTTCATTTTCATAAGCAGTAAATTTAATAATATTTTCTGTTAAAACTTCAGGTTTAAAATATAGCATAATTATTTCTTCTTTCTTTCCATACCGGCGGCAATCATAAGTTTTCTTACCTCGTCTTCTGTAAGATCTCTCCAATCACCCTCCTTGAGCATACCGAATTTAATTGATCCGACGGCTGTTCTTTTAAGTCTGGAAACCTCAAGTCCGACTTCTTCACACATCTTTCTTATTTGTCTGTTTCTTCCTTCATAAAGAATTATTTCGAGAACAACTCTGCCCTCTTCTCTCGTTATAATTCTTACCTCAGCGGGAGCAGTTTTTCTGTCGTCAATAATTACTCCCGTTGTCAATGCAGTTACCTGTTCTTCAGTAATTGTAGGTCTTACAGTAACACGGTATGTTTTAGGAACATGGCGTGTAGGATGAGTCATTGCATTTGCAAAATCACCGTCATTTGTACAAAGGAGAAGTCCTTCACTGTCTTTATCAAGTCGACCGACCGGATATACTCTTCCGGGTACGTCTTTTATAAGCTCAGCGACACATTTTCTATCTCTTTCATCGCTCATTGTTGTAATAAAACCACGCGGTTTATGAAGCATAATATATGTGTAAGATTTCTGCTTGATTATCTTTTTGCCTCTTACCGTTACAGTATCTTTTTTCGGACTGATTTTGTCACCGATGGATGCAACCTGACCGTTTACACGGACAACGCCCTGTTCAATAAGCTCTTCGCTTTTTCTGCGTGATGCAACACCGCAATCAGCAAGATATTTCTGAAGCCTGACTTTACCGTCTGTCATAATTAAAATCCTCTCATTCTGAAAATATTTTTTTAATAAATCTGATTAATGAAAAATTTTCTTTATATGTAGATTCACACAATGCAGCAGAAGAAGCCGCATAAATGTTTACAGTGCCTATACAATTACCCTCTGATGTAAAAACAACTTTACCGAGTATATCGTTTTCTTTTACGGGGGCATAGATGATTTTGTTAATATAAACCTCAGAATTAATATCAGCTGAAATCTCTTTGGAATATAAAACAAAATCGTCACAGAAAACTTCGAGATATTTCTTTTCTGAGCCATAAATCTTTACACAGTCAAATTCAATTGCATCAATTGTTTTTCTGCTGAGATCCGAATAACACCAATCATAGAGTCTGATATGGTCATTCCAGTCATCTGAAGCGTTAAGAGTTACGCAAACGAGTGTGGCTCCCTCTCTCTCGCACGCTGTTACAAGACATCTTCCGCTCTTTTTGGTAAAACCTGTTTTAATTCCGAACACTCCATCGCAGCTATTGAGTAGCTTGTTATGATTTTTAAAATTCAGAATTATTTCCGGATCAATCAAAGTAACTGACTTGCTTTCAGCTGAACAGATATATCTGAACATCGGATTTTTTATACAGTACGCACCGAGAAGAGCCATATCATAAGCCGTTGTATAATGATTTTCAGCATCAAGACCTGATGGGGTAACAAAATTTGTGTTTAACATACCTATTTCAGAAGCTTTTTGGTTCATCATTTCCGAAAAAGCTTCGTAGCTGCCGCCCAAATATACTGCAGTCAGATTTGCGGCATCATTACCCGATTCAAGCATCATTCCGTATACAAGAGATTCAAGCGTAAGCCTATAGCCATCCTTAAGACCGATTGATGAACCTTCGGTTAGAATATCTTTTGTAGCTTTAATTTCGTGATGAAGTTTACCTGACTCTATAGCGAGAATACTTGTCATAATTTTAGTCGTACTTGCCATTGAGCGCTTTGCATATGCATTTTTTTCATAGAGAATTTCTTTTGTATCTGCATTAATCACTACAGCACTATAGGCACTTATACTCCCCTCATGTGCAGAAAAGACTGTAAACGAGAAAGAAAAAAGTAAAATTATAACTGAAATTATTTTTTTAATTAACAAAGCAACCACCTGCCAATTAAATATATGCAGGCGGTTGTATTAAAATTAATGCAATTGTATACAGATTAAACTTCTTCTGCGGAAGCGTCAACTACATCCTTCTTTGTTTTGTTCATAAGACCTGTAACCTTATCGAACATTTCAGGAACAAGGTTAACAACTCTTTCTGCAGCATTGTCATAAGCTGTGATGTGCTTGAGAGTTACTTCACCGTTATTGATAACAAGGAAAGCAACCGGTGTAATTGTAACACCTGCACCGCCTCCGCCGCCAAAAAGCTCTTTATTGCTCTTTGAGGGAAAATCTGCGCCGCCTGAAGCAAAACCGTATGTAACCTTTGATACAGGAATGATTGTTGTACCGCCTTCAGCATAGATAGCTTCACCGATAATAGTGCTTGTATCTACGAGATCACGGATTTTTTCAATTGTTGATGTGAGGATTGCGCCTGCTGATTTTTCTGCCATTGTATATCATCCTTTCATTGTTTGAGTGTTTGTAGTTTTGTTTTCTTCTGTATTTTTATTTTTCTTGGCACCGGTAAAAAATTTTATAAGCACCTTGAAAATTAATCTTACGACCATAGCGATTGAAGCATTTATAATTTTTCTTAAACATATACTCATATCGCAAAAGAATTCGCTTTCGGTTTTATTAGCGAGGAAATCCGGCTCAACATTGATATCGTATTTTCTTACCAAATTATTGGAACAGATAAAACCGAAAACTGGAAAAACCTTCTGACAGGTCTCGCCGTACTTTATAGCTGTAGCAGCCGAGTCACCGGTGCCGACAGATATATGTAAATCTATCCGGTCAAAGACAACACTTCTGAAGAGCTTTCCGCCATAGATTTTCATAACTTTACCGAGATTACCGATTACTTCCATCATACCGTCATGTCCGTTGGCTTTCACCATTTCGATAATCGGATTCGGCTTTTTTTCTTTAGGCTTATCTTCTGTTTTTTCTTTTTCAGTCTTAGCTTCAGGCTCTTTTTTCTTTTTTTCTTTTTTAGGTTTTGATGTATCTAAAGGTAAAATATTAAGCTTTATAAAAAGATATTTTACGCTTAAGCTGATTTTATTGTCTATACCGAGTGAAATTTTAACAGGAATAGATAAAATCAGGATAAACAATAGAACTATTCCAAGAATAACTGTAAGAAATATCTGGAATCCTGTCACATTCTCACCCTTTCATATTTTCTCTTTTTATATGTTACCTCAAAAAATGCTTTTCGTCAACTGTTAATCTGAAATCTGCTGAGTATTTTCAGAATTTTCTTCATTTTCAGCTGATTCATCCTTGTTTTCAGGAAGCGGAGGAAGCTCATCGAGAGAAGAAATACAGAAGCACCTTAAAAATTCAGGGGTTGTGCCATAAATCAGAGGTCTTCCCGGAAGGTCAAGTCTGCCTTTTTCTTCAATAAGTGACTTCTGACAGAGGTTTGAGATAACTGCAGAGCAATCGACACCTCTTATCTGTTCAACAAAAGCTTTTGTAACAGGTTGATTATAAGCAACGATTGCAAGCACCTCAAAAGCTGCCTGAGATAAAGGTGTATTTTTTTTGACTTCGATTACACTTCTTATGCTGTCTGCATACTCTTTTTTGGAGCAAAGCTGATATTTATCATCTAATTTCAATAAGCATATGCCTGAATCATCCTTGTTGTATTTAACCTTCAATATTTCAAGAATTTCTTCAAGAACAATAACATCAACATTAATAGCCTGAGAAATCTTTGTTATTTCTGTCGGCTCACCCACTGCAAATAAAACAGCTTCAAGTGTAGCAATTAATTTTTTATCCATTGTTTTCACCATCCGGATTTTCTGTATTTTCATTTTCTTCTTCAAAATCACTTGTAAAGCTTGTATCGTCAAGGTCGGTTTCAGAGGTTACGGTAACCTTTGCTTCGCCTCCCTCATCGTCAACTCTTATTTTATTGGCTTTGATAAGCTCAAGCATTGCAAGAAAGGTTGCAACCATTTCAGAACGTGATGAAGCATCAGCAAAGAAATCGGAGAATCTCCTCTTAGATCTGTTTCTGAATTTATGATATATACCTCCGACCCTCGACGCAACCGAAACGATTTTTTTAGAAACAATAGCAGTAAAAGCTTCAACGGGTGGCGGAAGCTTTCTTTTACTTTTACCTACAGCTGAAAGATATGATCGGAAAAGCTCATCACTTTCATGAAGACGCTCATAGGTTTTGCTTGCTTCAACCTTCATTGTATCACGGTAGAAATAATCAAAACCGTCTGCTGTTTCTGCTATTTTGGCAGCCATAATTTTGCAGTCGCGGTATTCAATCAATTCACCCGAAAGCTCTTTACGCAGCTCCTCAGCCTCCTCGTAAACCGGAAGAAGTGAAACGGACTTTATATACACAAGTCTTGCTGCCATTTCAAGAAAATCACTGGCTACTTCCATATCAGCCTCTTTCATCTGACGGACGTAGCCTGTGTACTGCTCAACAAGCTCAAATATAGGTATATCGTTAATATTAAGTTTATGTTTGTTTATCAGATGCAGAAGTAAATCCATAGGACCTTCAAAAACATCAATTTTATACTGTATTTTTTCCATAACTCACCGTAATAATATCAAACTGAAAGGCAATGATGCGATAGTAGTAATCAGATCGCTTAAAAGATTTGTGAGAAAATATATCGGCCCGTCAAGTACACCTAAAAATACAAGAGCAAGCACACCGTATACAATGTATCTTTCATACTGCATAATTTTATAATAATATTTATTAGGAAGAACTAAATTAAGCAGTCTTGAACCGTCAAGGGGTGGAATAGGAAGAAGATTAAAAACTGCAAGTGAAACATTAATATCTGCAGCTGTAAAGAGAAAGATAATAATGTAATAAAGCAATCCAAACTCAGTAATCGTTGCGAAACTGTTAATTGCAACTGCTGCAAAAGTAAAAATAAATGCCATAATTATATTTGATAACGGTCCCGCAAAAGCCGTAATAGCCATATAAAGCTTTCTGTTTCTGAATCTTCTTATATTTACAGGAACAGGCTTTGCATAGCCGAAGCCTACAAGAATTATCATAAGTGCACCTATAGGATCAATATGAGCAAGTGGGTTTGTAGTCATTCTGCCCGAAAGCCTTGCAGTATCGTCCCCTAATTTATTAGCCACATATGCGTGAGCAAATTCATGAATAGGTAAAACGCAGAAAATTATAAAAACTCTGACAAGAAGATTAATTATAAGATCAATAGAAAGACCTTCACGTATGAAATCAAAAATCATTAAACCTGCCTCCTTCCGATTACAAATCGGTCTACCTCTCTGTAATCCTTTAATATTTGGGTGGTAAAGCCCTTTTCTTTAAGCATTAATGCAATTTCATCTGCCTGATCCTCACCACATTCAAAGGCAAATAAACCGTCTTCTTTAAGGAATCTTATCCAGTTTTCAATGATAAATCTGTAGAAAACAAGTCCGTCTTCCCCACCGTCAAGAGCCATCATCGGTTCATAGAGCACCTCGCTCTGAAGTGAAGCAAGATCAGAGGTCTTAATATAAGGTGGATTTGAAACAATTACATCAAATTCCGGCACAGATTCATAGCTTTCAATCTCAAAAATATTACCTATTGTTGTGACGAGAAACTGATTCGGACAAAGAAGCTTAATATTTTCTGAAATACATTCTGCAGCAGCCATTGACTTTTCAAAAAGATTCATATAAACATCAGGACGATTGTGCTTAATAGTAAGACCGATGCAGCCGCTACCTGCGCACAGATCAGCAACATAAGGTCTTTTCATGTCTTTAATATAGTCGAGAACAAATTCACATAGAATTTCAGTTTCAGGTCTTGGAATAAGAACATTTTCGTTGACTTTAAAGGTAAGACCGCAGAAATCCCATTCACCGAGTATATACTGGATAGGTTTTCCTTCAAGTCTTAAGTTAATCATCGAATTGATTTCATCTTGATTCTCTTCAGATATTTCAGAGCTTCTGTTCAAAATGAAATCGGTTTCATTAATTGAAAGGACTTTTTTAAATATATATCTGACCTCATTTTCAGCATTTTCAATATTAACGAGTTTTTTTACAGATATATCATAAAATTCTTTTAATGTCATACAGAATCATCCTCTCTGTTATCAGTGATAACAGATTTAAAAGCTTCAAGAGCAACCTCAATCATAGAATCATCAGGCTCTTTTGTTGTAAGTCTCTGCATCCAAAGGCCCGGAGCGGCTAAAATCCTTACAAATATGTTATTGTGTTTACCCGCATATCTGATAAATTCATAGCTTATACCGGCTACTACAGGCAGAATCAGAAGCTTAATAGCCATCCAGATAACCGTCTGGTTTCTGAGAAACGGAAAAGCAACAGAAACTGCTGATGAAAGTATAACGCTGATGATAATAATTACAAAAATAAAGCTTGTTCCGCATCTCGGATGGAAGCGGGACATTTTTCTTACATTTTCTACAGTAAGCTCAAGGCCTTTTTCATAGCAGAAAATTGTTTTATGTTCAGCTCCGTGATACATAAAGGTGCGTTTTATATCTTTCATAAGAGATACAAGCGCTATGTACGCAACAAATATAGTCATTCTTATAACGCCTTCAAAAAGAGCTCTGAAGTTATCGAGATTTCCGCCTGAAAGCTTATTTAAAAAGTCAACTGCAATTGTCGGAAGATAGAAGAACAGCAGAAACGCAAGTCCGACACCGAGAATTGAAGCTATACCTGTAATTACAGCCATAACTTTTTTATTAAGATGCTCATTAAGCCATTTATCAAGCTTGGATTCACTTTCGCCTTCAAGATCTTCAAGACCGGACTTTTCAGCGGAAATCATAAGACATTTATAACCGAAAAGCATAGACTCTACATAGCTTACAACACCTCTTATAAGCGGCCAACCTAAAAATTTAATTTTATCTTTAATATGCTTAACTTCAAGAATTTCAGTATCTATAGTGCCGTCGGGTGTCCTTACAGATATAGCAGCACCCTTGGGTCCCTGCATCATAATACCTTCAATAAGCACCTGACCGCCTACTGTGATGTTATGGCCGCAAGAGCAATCTTTTTCTTTTGACATAGTTTACACCTCGGATTCAATTATAAAATATTATCTATAACACTAAGATCAAGTTTTTCATAATTTCTGATAAATGAATAAAATTTATTCGCTATAATTTTGTTTCCGCCAACAACATCACTTTCGATGTTAAGAGGCATAATAGGGTCGTGTACACTCAATCTGAGAAGCAGCCACCCCTTACATTCTTCATCATCAAAATAAATTCTTACGCCTTCATAGTTGTCATCGGCAAGTCTCCAGCTGTCTTCAGCTTCGGCATAAGCCTTAAGCTCTTCTATAACTTTTAGTCCGTAGTTCCTGAAATCTGACTCCTTTATTTTAAATCTGATTTCAAGAGCTTCGGCAGGATCCTTGAGAGAAGCAATAAGTGAGTCAAGCTTTTTACCTTCTTTACCCATCTGTGCCATTTTTATAACAATTTTAGTCATAAGGTAAGCACCGTCATCAAGGTAGTAGTTATCCTTAAAAGCTGCGTGACCTGATGTTTCAATAGCAAGAGGACAGGAAACGCCCTCTTTTTCAAGTTCGAGCTGCTTATTAATTACATTTCTGTATCCGCGCTTGAATCTTAAGTGCTTTCCGCCAAGATCATTATTGATAAAATCAGTAAGACCGGTTGAAGTTACACTATCGGTTACAATTGTTCCGCCACTGTAATTTTCAAGAGCAATAAGAGCAGCAAGAGCAACAAGACGGTTTCGGTTGATTTCTTTACCGTTTTCGTCAACACACCCGGCTCTGTCTACATCTGTGTCAAAAATAATTCCAAGATCGGCACAATTATTCAGTGTTGCATCACATATAGATTCCATGGCAGCTTTATTCTCAGGATTAGGTATATGATTAGGGAACATACCGTCTTTGTCGAGGAACTGACTCCCGGTAATATCAGCACCCAAAGGCTCAAGAACTTCTGTTGCATAGAACCCGCCTACTCCGTTACCGGCATCAACAACTATTCTGAAATTTTCAAGAGGCTTGTCATAATTTTCACTGTTTACGCCCTCTTTTATCATTTCACGAAGTCTCTTCGCATAAACGGACATAAAATCAACTTCAGTTATATCAGCTTCAATATTTTTACATTCAGAATTCTCTTCGGCAAGTACAAGTATTCTTTCAATATCCTCAGGGTTAAGTCCGCCATCGTAAGTGAAAAATTTAAGTCCGTTCTTATCATAGGGATGATGACTTGCGGTAATCTGTACTGATGCAGTGCACTCAAGATCGACAGTAGTCATAAACATAGCGGGAGTTGAAGCATATGAACAGTCATATATTTTTTTATCAAACTGTGCAAGAGCTTTAATCACCTGAGCTTTTATTCTTTCGGCAGAGATTCTTGAATCATGACCGATAGCAATATTCTTTCCTTTATATCCGTTTTCATCAAGCCACTTGCAAAATCCGACAGTAATATCAGATACTGCTTCATCTGTTAGCTCCACAGCACAACCTTCGGTTTCAACTGCGGTACCTCTGATATCGGATCCGCTTTTAAGATAACGGTAATTCTTCATATTTATTCCCCTTTTTCATAGATTTCATCTGTAACCTTAAGTAAAAACTTATACATAGGTGTAAAGGCTCTGATAGCATATCTTAGCTCTTCTTCAATACTGCCGTCGATAAGCTTTTTGATAGCACAATCAGTATAAGAAAAACCAAAATACCGAGAATTATAAAACATCCTCAGATCTATATCGACATTTTCGATTCCTGGTTTATCTTTTTTAAAAGAATCAAAAAACGGAACTGCGCCTACAATATCCATCTGACGGAGAGCATATCTGAACTCATTCTGATTTTCGGTCAGCACCTTTCTGAAAACCGAAAGATCCGACGGCTCGGCACGGAAAAGCCCGATGCCGTAATTATAGCTATCAGGGAAAAATTCAAACCACATACAAGGCATAAATCTCCACTGATGCTTATCCCTCATAAACATACACCAGACATTGGAACGGTACATTTCTTTGTTTTTTGAGAAACGTGTATCGCGCCTTATTCTTGAGACCATTTTAGTCGGAATAAGATTCATTTTATCGTCAACCGCATAAAGCTCATCATATAAATCCATAGCAAGCTGACGCATAGGAATTATTGACATTCTTTTTATGTCTTCTTTTACAGATTCATAAAAACCTCTGCTGTCGTTGAATTTATTCATTTCAAGAAGCATAAAGCCATTCGGGTCAAAGCCCTTGAAATTTTTACCCATAATAATTTATTCCTCGTTATCGTTTACTTTTAATACTTCCTGTGCCGCAAACATTACGGAAATCTTTGCACTATGGAAATTCAGACCACCCTGAAGCCATACCGCAAACGGCTCACGCAAGGGAGCATCGGCTGAAAGCTCAATTGAAGATCCGAGAGTAAATGCACCGGCAGACATAATAACCTTACTATCGTATCCGGGCATTTCCCAGGGCTCAGGAGTTACAAATGAATCAACGGGGGCCCCCTTCTGAAGTCCCTGACAAAAAGCAATTAGATTCTTCTCTTCTCTGAGTCGGATTGCCTGAATGATATCGTGTCTTGCTTCATTTACAGCCGGAGTAGGATCAAAGCCCATAAGTGTAAATAAAGCAGATGTAAACACTGCTGTTTTAAGTGCTTCACCTACAACATGAGGGCCGTTGAAAACGCCCATAAACAGCTCTCTACTATGTCCGAGAGTTGCTCCTACCTCTCTTCCGAGTCCCGGTGTTGTCATACGGTAAGCACAGAGGTCAATATATTTCTTTTTTCCTGCAATATAACCACCCGTTTTAGCAATACCGCCACCGGGATTTTTAATAAGTGAGCCTGCAATAATATCAGCGCCTACATCAGTCGGTTCGATTCTTTCAACCCATTCACCATAACAGTTATCAACCATAACAACTGCATCTGTATATTTTTTTGTTATGTCAACAACTTTTTTAATTTCAGCAACAGAAAGTGAGTGTCTGAGCTTATACCCTCTTGAACGCTGGATATAAACCATTTTAACGTTGCCTTTTTTGAGCCTTTCTTCTATTGCATCATAATCAAGAAAATCATCTTTAAGCTCGATTTCTTCATACTTAACCCCATAATCAGCAAGCGAGCCCATATTTTCATCACTTTTCTTGATACCAATTACAGGCTGAATTGTATCATAAGGTCTGCCCGATACGCAAAGCATTGTGTCACCGGGGCGGAGAATACCAAAAAGAGCAACAGTAAGTGTGTGTGTTCCGCAGGTAAAATTATGTCTGACAATTGCATCTTCTGCACCTACAGCCTGAGCAAACACTCTGTCAATTATCTCTCTGCCTCTGTCACCGTAGCCGTAACCGGTACTTTCAGAAAATACATTTTCACTTACGCCGTTATCTATAAAAGCCTTAAGCATTTTCTGCTGGTTATATTCTGTTATTTTATCAATATCGGAAAATTCGTTTTTTGCTATTTCAAGAGCCTTTTCCGAAAGCTCAACAACTCTGTTATCAAAAGTAAACATTTTTACTTCCTTTCAATAAACGATATTCTGTCTGTATTTTTAAAGCCAATATGTTCATAAAAGCCTTCAGCAGCTTTATTGAGTGCAATTACATAAACTGTTTTATTTTCTTTTTTCAGCTCATTTGCCAATGCTAAAACCGTTCTTTTTCCAAGACCCTTCATACGAAAAGAAGAATCGCATGCAACACCGCTTATAATCGCTGCCGTGTCAGTTTCGGCACTTGTAAGCGCACACGCAGCAACCTTACCTTCTATAACAGTTCCTTTAAATCTTGCTGTACCTCTTCTTTTTCTGAATGTAAAATCAGAGAGAAAGGAAAGATAGGAATTCTTGCTGTCTTCAAAAGATCCGGGAATATTTTTGCAAATAAGCTCATATGCACATCGGTATTTTTCTTCAGTAAGTTCATCTGCACTTGAACAATCGGAGCCCGAGGAAAAAATATACGCATTCTTTGTATCATCAGCTTCATATTCAAGAGCCTTTGCTAAGGCTTCACTGCAACAGAGAGAGCTGAAACCAATCATATCAAGAAAGCTTTTAATTTCTGAATAAATTATGACGTCATCAGCAATCAGTGTTATGCTATCTTCAAATTTTGAAATAACAGCCTTAACAGAGTTTCCGTCAAGACAGCACCATACATTTAAAAAGCTTCTGCCGATACCGTATGTTTTAAGCTGGCATGAAATCTTTGTACCGAGAAGACTGTTCTCGCAGAATGCAAAAACCTCTTCTATGTTGATTTCGTTAACCGATATTATCATTTGCGTATTCCTTTGCAAGAAGTCTTGCAAGATCATAACAAGCATTCATATCCCTTGTATCTGCAACAGAAGTGCCCGAATGTATATATCTGCAAGGTAATGAAACTGCGATCGTATAAATACCGCCATTGCTTTTATGAATAGCACTTGCGTCATTGCCACCGGCAACGGTTGTTTTCGTCTGAATGGCAATATTGTTTTCTTTTGCAAGTCTGAATGCACCCTTAAACATATCTCTGTTATAAAGTGTTGATCTGTCCATAAAGGAAACAACTGCACCACTGCCCTGCTTACAGACAACATCTTCATCACCTACAAATGCAACATCAGCTGCAGTAGTTGCCTCAAGCACAATTGCGTAATCAGGTTTAATAGTAAAAGCAGCGGCTCCGCCGCCTCTGCAGCCGACCTCCTCCTGAACGAGAAAAGCAAAATAGGTATCGTATTCAAGCTCGCTTTCGATCATTTTGAGCATTATCGCACAACCGAATCTGTCATCAATTGCTTTAGCTTTAATTTTATTTTTACCGAAGCATACAAAGTCAGAATTGAAATGAACGCTGTCTCCTATTTCGACAACCTTTTCGGCATCCTCTTTATTCTTTGCTCCGATATCAATATAAAGCTTATCAAGCTTAGGAACGGAAGACTCATCATCTCCGTGGCAAAGATGTATTGCTTTATGACCGATAACACCTTTTACTCCGTTATCACCAACAGTAACGGTTTTACCAAGTGCAACCTTACTGTCTACACCGCCGACAGATGTAAATTTAAGAAATCCGTTTTCAGAAATATAGGTTACAATAAAGCCGACCTCATCCATATGTGCAGATAACATTACCTTCTTGGCAGCAGGATTTTTACCTTTTTTATAAGCAAGAATATTGCCCATAGGGTCAACTTCATATTCACACTTATCGGTAATTTTTGATATTATATACTCTCTTACCTTATCTTCTCTTCCTGAAATTCCGTCAATAAGGCAAAGCTCCTTTAAATTTTCAATCACGGCACTCCGCCTCCTTTTTCAGAAGATATTCTGCAATTACTCTTGCTGTATTTTCAATATCATCAATATTTATAACTTCAATTCCGGTATGCATATAACGTAAAGGTACAGATAAAAGAGCAGTTTTGACACCTTTACCCGTATTGTTGATTGAATCGGCATTTGTCCCTGTTCTTCCGCCCATAACATCGTGTTGATACGGAATCGCTTTTTCTTTACATATTACAACAAGCTCTTTTGTGAAAGCTCTGTCAAGAGTAGGACTGATGCCTATTGACGGACCTTTGCCAAGATCAATAACAGAAGATTTTTCCGTATAAGGATCATCACCAAAGCCCACATCAACAGCAATTGCATAATCAGGCATAAGTGAAAAGGTTCCTGTTTTAGCTCCGCTGCCACCGGTCTCTTCCATAGAACTGAAAAGAACACTCACGGTAATATTATCGATTTTTCCCGCAGTTATCTCAAGAGCTCTGAGAATTGCAGCAACAGAGCATCTGTCATCAAAAGCACCTGAAACAATATTGTTGTTCATAAGCGAAAGCTGACTGTTGCGAAGAGTAATTCTGTCACCGATTTCAACAATCTCTTCAACTTCTTTTTTAGAGAAGCCTACATCCACAGCAATTTTTTTAACATTAACACCTGCTTTTTTGTCATCATCCTTAAGAAGATGAGGTGGTGTTGAACATATAACACCGAAAAGAGTTTCCTTTCCGTGAACAAGAACCTCGGCACCTACAAGCACTCTTTCATCAGGGCCTCCGACTTTATCAACAAGAATAAATCCTTTATCATCAATTCCTCTTACTACAAGTCCGATCTGATCAATATGTGCATCAAGAAGAATATGTGTCCCTCTGTTTCCTGTTGTACCTCTGACGTTACCAAGAGTATCAATCTCAGCATTCATATATTTTTTGAGCTCATCAAGAGCAAAAGCTGATGCAGCTCTCTCATCACCTGAAGTTCCGACTTGATCAGCCAGGTCAAAACAAAGCTTTGAAGTATCCATAGATACAATGCCTCCATTATATATTATAATCTAATTTATTATAAACTAATATGTAAGAAAAATCAATACAAATCCCTTCACTTAAGTGCTTTTAAAAGCAAAAAAATAAAAGCTCCGTGCGGAGCTTAATATTTTACAGTTACTCACCGTCATTAACAACTTTTCTGCCATCGTGGAATAAAAGTGAAATACACCAAATTGCAGCAAGAGCAATTACCGTATAGATAATTCTTGCAATAATTGAGCTCTGACTACCGAAAATCCACGCAACAAGGTCAAATTGAAAAATACCGATAAGTCCCCAGTTTACACCGCCGACTATCGTTAAAATCAGCGCAATTTTATCAAGCATCTTTTAATCAACTCCTTTTGTCAGTATTATTGCCGAAAAAAAGATGCTTATACATTAAAATTCACAAGCCATAATACAACTGCCGAAAAATTCTTTTACAATTTTAAAATTATTCTTTTTATAGAATTTTACTGCCTGTGTATTAGAAGCACCGCATGAAAGCATTATCGAGTTAATACCCTTGCTTTTCAGATGATCTTTAAGCTCATTTATCAGAGCTGTACCTGTCCCCTTGCCCTGACAACTGCTTAAAATATCAATGTGAAGATGTGCTTTATATTTTCTTGAAAACATTTTATGTCCTGCAATTTCAGCCAAAGCTGCCATATAATAATTCAAACCCAGCTTTTTAATTTCAGGCATATAAAGTCCTTTAAAGACTTTGTAATACCGTTCAAAGTTTTCAGCACAAAGAATATATCCCACTGCCTCATCATTTTCATTTGCAGCAACAAAAATATTATCAGGCTCTGCCTCTGAATAATAATCATTGTACATCAGATAAAGAAACTTTCTTTGTGCTTCTGTATCAACAGGTAAAGAAGACGTTTCAAAACAGATTTTTCTTAAATTGTCTTTATCAGTCTCTTTGTATTTTCTGATATAAATCATATTTTCATCTCCCATAATCTCTCTGAAGATGCAGATACACCGAGTGCACCGCTTTCAACAGCCTTTAAAACCTCATCTTCTTCACTGACAAGACCGCCCACAATAACCGGAACATCAAGTGATGAGCTGATTTCTTTTGTAATTCTCGGCATAATACCGGGCATAATTTCAACGGCATCGGGATTTATTGTCTGCGATGCTTTGATAGCAGTACCAATAGAAATTGAGTCGATTATAAAAATTCTCTGTACAGTGAGTAATCCCAATGATTTAGCATTTTTAAGCTGGCTGTTTTTAGTTGAAATGATACCGTCAGGTTTAATCTCTTCAGAAATATATTTAAGCGCCATATTATCTCTTGAAAAACCTTCAACAAGGTCAACATGTATAAATATAATCTTGTTTTTTGCTTTTGTCTTTTCCACACAGCTCTTAAGATTAAAAATGTTTCCGCAGAGAAGAAAAATCACATCACAGGAAGAATTCAGAGCATCGTCAAGTTTTTCTATGTCCTTGACAGCTGCAATTATAGGACTGGTTTTCAATTTGTTTTCAAAAATATTTTTCATAATCAAGACCTCTTATCAATCAACTGCTTTTTCAATAAGCTTTCTCAGTTCATCAACACCGTCACCCTTCAGAGCAGAAAAAGGAACAACGCTGATATTTCCGAACTTACTTACTTCTGAGCAGATAGATTCCAACTGATTAATGCGTTCAGTCTTATTGAGCTTATCACATTTTGTAAGGGCAACAATAAAGGGAATATTGTTGACGCTCATATACTCCATCATTTCAATATCCTGCCTTGAAGGAGCGTGACGCATATCGATAAGCTGAACTACGAGACGTAAATCTCTCCCCGAAGAGAAATATGCTTCCATAAGCTCTGCCCATCTCATTTTTTCACTGTGAGAAACCTTAGCATAACCATAACCGGGAAGGTCTACAAATCTGCAATTATCAAGCTTAAAAAAGTTTATAGTAACGGTCTTTCCGGGCATCGAGCTGACTCTTGCAAGCGCTTTTCTTCCGAGAATTTTATTAAGAAGTGAGCTTTTACCCACATTTGATTTGCCTGAAAAAGCAATTTCCGGCAAATCTGATTCTTTTAGCTGAGCTGAAACACCGAAAGATGTCTCAAAAACTGCGCTGTCAAATCTCATCTGCATTTCTCCTTTCGGTTAAAATTATATCGTGAGGTGCAAATTTAACATTTGCCTGTGTTTTATTTTTTGCGCTGTCAATGAGTGCAATTGCAAATACCTCATCGAGTTTATTCACAGGAATAAATTCAATGTTTTCTTTGATTACATCATCAATTTCCCAAAGATCACTGAAATTTTCTTCAGGAATAATAATCTTTTTAACGCCGGCTTTATAAGCTGCCATTGATTTTTCTTTAAGTCCACCAATAGCGATTACTCTTCCGGTAAGAGTAATTTCACCTGTCATAGCAATTTTTCTGTTAACCTTATTACCTGTGATAACAGAAAGTAAAGCTGTTGCAATTGTCACACCGGCAGAGGGACCATCCTTCGGTACGGCCCCCTGAGGAACGTGAATATGAATATTCTTTTTTGTGAAAAATTCATCATCAATTCCATATTTATAAGCAATGCTTTTTATATAGCTGAGAGCAGCCTTAGCTGACTCCTTCATAACATCACCAAGTGAACCTGTAAGCTCAAGCTGACCGTTACCGTTCATAGTAACAGCTTCTACCTGCAGCATCTCACCGCCAACACTGGTCCATGCTAGACCGTTAACAACACCTACCAAATCCTTAGTAAGAACAGATTCTTTCTTGAATTTTTCGGGACCGAGAAATTCCTTTACAAGCTCAGTGTTCACTGTAACTCTTTTAACTTCATTGTCAGCAAGCTTTACAGTAGATTTTCTGCAGATTGACGCAACAGTTTGTTCGAGTCTTCTGACACCTGCTTCCCTTGTATAAGAATCAATAATCATTCTGAGGGCGCTGTCATTAAAACGGATATCCTTACCTGTCATTCCGTGAAGAGCAATCTGCTTTTTTACAAGATGATTTTTTGCTATCATAAATTTCTCTTCAGGTGTATAACTTGTAAGCTCAATAATTTCCATTCTGTCATAAAGAGGTTTGGGAATTGTTGAAATATCGTTTGCTGTTGTAATAAACAGCACCTTGCTCAGATCAATAGGAAATTCCATATAATTATCTCTGAAGCTGTTATTCTGTTCAGGATCAAGAACTTCGAGCATTGCAGAAGCGGGATCACCTTTATAATCCTTGCCGAGCTTATCAATTTCATCAAGAAGGATTATAGGATTAAAAGTCTTCGCCTGGATAAGTGAGTTTACAATTCTTCCCGGCATTGCGCCGACATAAGTTTTTCTGTGTCCACGAATTTCTGCTTCGTCACAGACACCGCCCAAAGAAAGTCTTACATATTTTCTGTTCATTGCCTTAGCAACAGAACGTACAATTGATGTTTTACCGACACCCGGAGGTCCCACAAGGCAGATGATACTACCCTTGAGATTGTCCGAACGAAGTCTCACAGCAAGCATTTCAATAAATCTCTCTTTGATTTTGCTAAGACCGTAATGATCATCATCAAGAATTTTTCTTGCTCTGTCAAGATCAAGACAATCAGTAGTATATTCACCAAAAGGCATATTTAAAGCTGTGTCAAGATAACCTCTTACGACAGATGCATCAGCAGCTGCACTCTGCATTTTAGAAAGCTTATCACATTCTGAAGATAGCTTGCTTCTTATTTCATCAGAACAGTTAAGCTTACTGATTTTTTCACGGTATTTCTGAATTTCAGTTATTGTGTCCTCAGTATCACCAAGCTCTGAAGATATTACCTTAATTTTCTCACGAAGATAATATTCTCTCTGATTTTTTTCCATAAGAGCTTCAACTTTACTCTCGATATCATTTTCAACCTTAAGAACCTTAACTTCCTTTGTAAGCATAAGATAAAGCATCTCGAGTC
>JAZRQQ010000065.1:0-47087 GCA_045649935.1 Acutalibacteraceae bacterium
CGAAGATTTTTTGAATAAAGGATTTTTGTCAAGCTGAGGCACAAAACGCAGTAAATCCTTCCGGATTTACGAGTATTTTAACAATAGATTGGCGGAAATCCTTATTCAAAAAACTATTTCGGATTATATTCGCCAACTTAATTATCTGAGATACTGTAAAGGAGTGATTATTGTGAAATGTGAGCTTATAAGTGTAGGCACGGAAATTCTCTTAGGAGATATTCTCAACACCAACGCTCAGTTCCTTTCAAAAGAACTTGCTTCTCTCGGTATATCTCTTATGTATCAGACAACTGTAGGAGATAACAGTGAAAGACTTGTCTCCTGTCTCGATACGGCATTTTCAAGAGCCGACACCGTAATCCTTACGGGTGGTCTCGGCCCTACACCCGACGATCTGACAAAAGAAGTGTGTGCCGGATATTTCGGTTGTGAGCTTATTATGGATGAAGCTATACTTTCGGAAATTGAAGGCTACTTCAGATATAAGGGCATACCTATGCCCGAAAGCAATAAAAAGCAGGCCCTTATTCCAAAGGGAAGCATCACTCTTCCCAACCGTAACGGCACTGCACCGGGCTCTGTTATGGAGAAGGACGGTAAGACAATAATTATTCTTCCCGGTCCTCCCCGTGAAATGCAGCCTATGTTTACCGACAGCGTAAAGCCTTATCTCGAAAGGTTTTCCGACTGTATCATTCTCTCCCACAACATACGGACCTTCGGTCTCGGTGAAAGCGCAATGAGTGAAAAAGTTGCTGACCTTCTCGACAGCAGCAATCCCACCGTTGCCCCTTATGCAAAAAACGGTGAAGCTCTTCTGAGAATAACGGCTAAAGCTGAGAACAGAGACTCCGCCGAGGCTCTTATGAAGCCCATAACCGAAGAGATAATAAAAAGACTCGGTGACTTTGTTTACGGCATTGACTGTGAAAGCATCGAAGAGGCTGTTGTTGCTCTTCTTAAAGAGAAAAAGCGCACCGTTGCCTTTGCCGAAAGCTGTACAGCAGGTCTCTGTGCCAAAAGAATTACCGACATAAGCGGTGCATCAGAAATTTTCCATTGCGGTGTTGTATCATATTCAAATGACATCAAGGAAAAAATTCTCGGTGTCAGAAAGGACGACCTTGACCATTTCGGTGCCGTAAGCGATATCGTTGCCGCACAGATGGCTCTCGGTGTAAAAAAGCTTTCCGGTGCTGACTACGGCGTTGCCGTAACAGGAATGGCGGGACCCACAAGTGACGACCCGCAGAAGGAAGTCGGTCTTATCTATATAGCCGTGACCGACGGTGAAAAGCTTTTCCTTAAAGAATTTCACGGACACAAAGAAGGAAACAGCTGCAGAGATTATAACCGATTTGTCGCCGCTTCAAACGCAATCAACGAGCTTCGGCTCTGCCTTATAAACAGCCCTGAATTACGGTCAGAGGGCATCACGGAATTTATCAATTCTTACCAGAGGAAATAACTATGAAAAACATTTACAACGACACACCGGGGTACGGTGAAAACGTCAATTCGGGCTCCTTCGAGTTCCCCGGTGACGAAAAAAAGCAACCGCCCAGGGCGCCTGTTATCACAAAGCATACTTCAAAGAAAAAAGAAAAGCCGCCCGAAAAAGAGCAGCAGGTTAAAGCTGAGCAGACACAGCAACAGGCACAGACCTATGCGCAGCCTCCTCAGCCTCAATACACTTACGTGCAGATGCCCTATTATTATGCTGCACCCGTTGCTTTTCAGCAAGTACCCTATCAGCCCACTGTTCCCGTTCAGATGACACCCGAGCAGTATGCGGCCTTTGTTCAGCAGTACCCTCAGCAGTATCCTGCTCCCCCCTACGGCTATCCTCCTCAGTACGGAGTGCCTCAGCCACAACCCCAGCCTCAGCCTCAACCACAACCGACAGCTGAGCAAAGCACTGACGGAAGTCCCGACCCGGGAAGAAGAGTCCTCTATCAGAGTGTGGATTTTGACAAGCCCGATACGGAGCCTGAAGAAAGCTACGAGGATTTTTCTCAGACAGAAGACAATGCCGTTGATGAAGCTGATACCGACGAAAACGATTCTTCAGAGGTTTCCTTTGAAAATGAGCCCTTCATAATCGAAGAAGAAACCGTTGAAATGCCTGAAATAAAAATTCAGAAGCCTCAGCCGAAATCTACAATGAAGATTGACGAGATGGAAATGAGCACCTTTGAGCTCAACGCCTTTCTCGGAAGACAGCAGTTCAATCAGCAGAGAGCTTCAGCTTCAAGAGCCATCCCTTCGGCTAAGGCAGACAAGGATATCCCCCTTCAGTTCGGAAGCAGATTCAATATTGAAGAGACAGTAAATGAGGTTATAACGGACATAAACTCCGCCTCACCTCAGAAGCCTAAAACAAAGAATACCGTTTCAAAAAAAGGCATGAAAAAAGGTAAGAAGAAAAAGCTTCCTTTAAGCGAAATAATAAGACGTATAGTTCTCGGCGTTTCTCTTACGGCAATTGTTATTGCTTCGGCAATGCTCCTGAACGAATACCGTCTTTCAAAGGAAAACGATAACCTTGAAGAAGGCATCTCCGATCTTATTATTACTGAGCCGGACAGCACAACAACAGAAAAGAACGAGGAAAACGATAACTCTCCTTCCTCTGAGCCTACCGAGCCTGCAGAGACAACTGCACCCCTTACACCCGAACAGCAGTGGGCACAGATTCAGGCAGAATATCCCAATCTGATTTTCCCCCAGGGCATGCAGCTCAAATATGCAAAGCTCTATGCAACCAACCGTGATTTTGTCGGCTACCTTGAAGCTGAGGGCATCAATATGAGTCTTCCGATTGTACAGACAAAAAATGACAAGGATTACCTCAACAAAAACTTCTACGGTAAAAAGACCAAATACGGCTGTCCCTTTGTAACTCATTTCAACAATATAATCGAGCTTGACCAGAACACCGTTATCTTCGGTCACCATATGAACAACGGTACGGTTTTCGGTGCCCTCGATAAGTATAAGACCATAGACGGCTTCAGGTCTGCTCCTCTTATAACCTTCAACACTCTTTACAAGGACTATTCCTGGAAGGTTATTGCAGCCTTCGTTACCAACGCCTATGACAAGGACGATAACGGTTATACCTTCAAATACTATTTCACCTCACTGAGCACCCAGGACCGTTTCGCCGCTTTCCTCAACGAGCTCAGTCAGCGCTCCCTTTATGACACAGGCGTTGACGTTCTTCCTACAGACAAGCTTCTTACACTTTCAACCTGCTCACACGAATTTGACGATGCAAGATTCGTTGTAGTTGCAAGACTTGTAAGAAACGGTGAAAGCACAGACGTTGATGTTTCAAAAGCAACAGTCAACCCCAGTCCCCGATACCCGCAGGCATATTATTCGAAAAAGAAGCTTTCCAACCCCTACAAAGACGCATACCGTTGGGAAGTCGGCTGATAAAATAAAAGAAAGTAACCACTTATTGGGAGGTTAAAATATAATGATACGTTTATACACAATCAAGGATATTTCTTCCTTTTCTTCTGATGCCGTTTATAAAATCTGTCTTGCTCTTGACAAGTACGGTCTTTCAGAAGAAAACATCAGAGATTTCGGCAACTACAACGAAATTTTTGCTCAGGCAATATCCGACCTTGAAAAAGGAAACCATGTAGTTATTGCTGTAGAAACCGCAGATTACATCAGCACAAAGAAGGAGCTTTTTGCAAAGCTTATTCTTGAAAGAAAGTTTTCTCCGATAATCAGTGATTCAATTTCACTCAATGCCGGTGATGACATTTCCGAAATTGATACAGACGGCCACTGTCTCGTTCCCGAGGGCAGTATATGCCATCTTACAAGCGACGGTCTTTACAGCGGCTTTACCTGTGAATCTCTTTCCGGTAAGCTCACCTACATCCCTCTTGACTTTATGAGACTTGACGAGGTTCTTACCTCCATAGCTGACAGTGAAGAGGCTGAGCTTCGTGCAGCACAGCAGCAGCCCGAAGCTACCGTAGAGTCTACCGTAGAAGCACAGGAGCAGACAATCGAAAGAGAAGAATATCAGATGCCTGCATACGATTTCACTCCTGCAGTAGAAAAAATGGTAACTACTCTCTACAGACTTGAAAAGAAGGTTGCCCTTACCACAAGTGAAGCAACAATGTGGATATACAACCTTTACGATAAAATTGACAATCTTACGGAGACTATCAATTTTATTGAAATCAGTGACAGTGAAGCTGACGGTGAAGGTGAATCCGGAAGCGGTGCTCTGCAGACACCTAAAACACCCGAAGAAATTCAGGAAAGCGAATCTATGCGTATCATCCGTCACGCAAGAGAAGCTATGTATAACACCGACTGCAATTTCGGTGCTGCAATTTCAAAGGTTTACACCTCTGTCAACGAAAACGGTCAGGATGTATACTATGCTTATGTTGCCGTTGTTGACCGAAGCACTGCAAAAGCAAAGAAGATCAATACGGTAAATCCCGATGACCTTCCACTTATTCTCCCCCACGCAGTTACTATTCTTTCCGATGTTGTATGTCAGAAGGCTGACGTTATTCAGACAGCTATTGCAAGAATTGACTACACAGAGGAAGAGGAGGAGGAAGAAAAGCCTGCAGCACACGCACCTGCACAAAGCTCAAACCTTATCACCCTTTCCAAGGGTATGATTGCTTTTGCTGCTGTTGTTTTCCTCTGCTCTCTTATCAGTCCCGTGCTTATGACTTATATTATGCTTAAGCCTCAGACTACCACAACAGTTCCCACTACCGTTCCCTCTACTCAGGACGTTTACGCAACAGCACCTACCTATCCTACCTCAACTACTCAGAATCCCTTTATCACTACTGCACCCACAACTCAGTCACCTATTTACAACGCAGGTGTTACCGAGTCAACAGCTCCCGACGTTTCCGCTATTCCCACAACTGTACCCGTAGCTTCCGAAAAGGGTGTCTTCACCTTCCACGTATTCGGTTACGGTCACGGTGTCGGTATGAGCCAGACCGGTGCTAATTATCTTGCAGGTCAGGGCTGGCAGGCAGCAGAAATTCTTGCTCACTACTATTACGATGCTCAGGCTGCTACAAAAATTGTAGTAGGTGATACATACCCCGCTACAATCAAATATGCCGGTACAGATTATGCAACAAGAGAATATCTTGCTTCTGCCCTTGAATCAGAAATGGGCGCTGCATACCAGGTTGAAGCTCTCAAGGCTCAGGCAATTGCTATTTATACCTTTGCTAAGTACAATGACTATAACCTTACACGTGATGCTCACGCCTTCGGCAAGACTCCCTCTCAGGCAGTTTATGCAGTTGTTGACGATATAATGGCAGGCGGATATTATATTGCTAACGGCAATGACGTTGCAGTAACTCCCTTCCACGCAATGAGCGCAGGTGTCACAACCTCTTACTACAATGTATGGGGCAAGGGTATCGGAACTACCGTTTCCTACCTCAGCGGCGGCAGAAAGAGCTACGGTGACTATCTTGATACAAACTACAAGTCAGTCTACACAATCACAAGTGATGACCTTAAGTCTCTTGTAAAGCAGAATGCAGGTATTGAGCTTACAGGTGATCCTTCAACATGGCTGAGCATTATCACTCATGACAGCGCCGTAAGAGAAGATATCGGTTATATCTCTTCAATTAACGTAGGCGGTACAGTTATGACCGGTAACGATTTCAGAATCAAGGTTATGGGTGGCAGAATCCGTTCACACTGCTTCGTGCTTACCTACACCCCCTCAGCTCAGTAAGTCAGATATATCTGACCTTGACAACAAAAAAATAATAGGGTATACTTTTCCTGTTAAATATATTCAAACAAAGGAGTAATTATTATGGCATTAGTAACAACAAAGAAAATGTTCGAAGATGCATATAAAGGTGGCTATGCTATCGGTGCATTCAACGTAAACAACATGGAAATCATCCAGGGTATCACAAGAGCTGCAAAGAAGCACAACTCTCACGTTATTCTTCAGGTTTCTGCAGGTGCAAGAAAGTACGCTTCTCACGGCTACCTTGTAGCAATGGTTAAGGCTGCTGCTGAAGAAACAGGTCTTCCCATCGCTCTTCATCTTGACCACGGTCCCGACTTTGAAACATGTAAGTCCTGCATCGACGGCGGGTTCACATCAGTTATGATCGACGGCTCACACCTTCCCTATGAAGAAAACGTTGCTCTTACAAAGCAGGTTGTTGACTACGCTCACGCACACGGCTGTGTTGTTGAAGGCGAGCTCGGTCAGCTTGCAGGTATCGAGGATGACGTTAACGTAAGCGAAGAAGATGCTAACTACACCGATCCTGCACAGGTTTACGATTTCGTTACAAGAACAGGTGTTGACTCACTTGCTATTGCTATCGGTACAAGCCACGGCGCATACAAGTTCAAGCCCGGTCAGAAGCCCCAGCTCCGTTTCGACATCCTTAAGGAAGTTGAAGAAAAGCTCCCCGGCTTCCCCATCGTTCTCCACGGTGCTTCTTCAGTTAACCAGGAAGACGTTAAGACAATCAACGCATACGGCGGTGAAATGCCCGATGCTATCGGTATTCCCGAGGATATGCTCCGTGAAGCAGCTTCAATGGCAGTTTGTAAGATCAATGTTGACTCTGACATCCGTATCGCAATGACAGCTGCTATCCGTAAGCACTACACAGAGAATCCCAAGCACTTCGATCCCAGACAGTATCTCACTCCCGCAAGAGATGCAATCGAAGGCGTTGTTTCACACAAGATTGAAACAGTTCTCGGCTGTGCTGACAAGGCATAATCAGTAAATATAATACAGAAAGCACTCTGCATAAAACAGAGTGCTTTTTCTTTTTCTGTCTGTGACCGGGTACGTTTTTATTACGGCTTTTTGATTCTGTTAAGCTGAGCATTAAAGCTCAGAAGCTGTTCTTTTGTCATTTTAAATCCCGTCATACCGAGAAGGGAAATGAGCCTGAGTGCGGTAAATCCACCCATCATCTGCATCATTGATTCGTTCATTTCAAAGGCTGCGGCACCCTTTGCAGTGTCAGCGCCTGCCTGAGACATCACAGAAGCAAAGAGAGACTTTCCTTCTTCTGTATTAAGAATATCGTTCATTTTACTGTTAAGAGAAAGATATCCCTCTTCTTCGGTAATATCAAACCAGTTAAGAACAGCCCCCTTTTCCCTGAGTCTGTACTTTTCGTTGAAGGTATCGACCTTTCTTATATGGCTTTCGTCAGTATAGGTCTGAGCCTTTGCTATAAGATGGGTTTCACCCTTATTTGGAACGCTGAAATAAAAGAACTTGTCTCCCTTTTTCTTTTCGAAGCTCTTTCCGTTTACGAAAAGCTCCACCTCGGGAAGGTTGGAATAAACCGTTACCTTTGTAATATCCTCTGCTCTGTCAATATATCTCTTCCCGCAGATATGAACGAAGGGCTCATCGGAAAGCCACGCCTTATAAGCATAGAAGGAATCCTTTTTATACTTACGGTCAAAGGTAACAAGTCCCTTGTGATTCTGCCCGTTTTCTCCGCCCTCGTTCCGTGCATCTGCACCGAAATCAAACATATTCCACACAAAGGTTGACCAGAGATACGGTCTTGCTTCAATCTGCTTTATAAGCTCCTCATGATAATATGCCTGATATTCTTCCGTGTAATCTCCCTGAACAGGCTCTGATGTATGCCAGTCAAGAGCTTCACAGCCGTATTCACTTATACCTATGGGAATATGAGGAAATGCCCTGTGGAAATTATCAAACCAGGGTCCGTTCATCGACGTTTCCCCACCGTACCAGCCGAAATAGTGATTGTATGAAACTGCATCGGGAATCTGCACATAAGGATCATTTATATCGCACATAGAAACGCAGGCAATTGCCGTAAGTCTTATTCTGTCGGTATCGTGGCAAAGGGTGTTGAGGATTTTATGATTTTCAATAAGGTCTGCACCTGAGCCGTTCATTGTAATTTCATTGGAAAGACCCCATACAACAACAGAGGGGTGATTGTAATTCTGTATGACAAGCTCCTTCATCTGACTGAGAGTATTTTCCCTTGCCTCAGGCATATGCTTTGAAATATAGGGAATTTCTGCCCATACAACAAGGCCCTTTTCGTCACAGAGATCATAAAAATACTGATCGTGCTGATAATGGGCAAGGCGTACTGCCGTTGCTCCCGTTTCACAGATAAGGTCAATATCCTCTATGTGATGTTCGGGAAGAAGAGCATTTCCCACACCCCATCTGTCCTGATGTCTTGATACACCCCTCAGAGGATATTCTTCACCGTTGAGGATAAAGCCTTTTTCTGAATCAATTTCAAAGCTGCGGCAGCCGAATCTCACTATTACCTTATCAACAGTTTTTCCGTATTCGACAAGAACAGCCTCAAGAGTATAAAGATAGGGATTTTTTCTGCCCTGCCAAAGCTTTACATCTTCAATGGTAATAACTGTCTTCTCATCAACGGCTGTCTCTCTCTGTCCGACAACCTTGCCCTCTGCATCCTTTACCGTATAAACAATATTCTGCGAGGCTCTGCCCTTTGTTACAAAGGCTTCTGTTTCTATATCTGCATTTTCCCCTTTTATAACAGGCGTAACCGTTACACCGCAGGAGCCGTAATAATCAAGGTCAAAGTGACTTTCCGAAACAGCTATAAGATTTACGTCACGGTAGAGACCTCCGTAAAAGGTAAAGTCAGCCATCTGAGGATAAACAGTCCCTTTTTCAGAATTATCCACAGTTACAACAATCAGGGTATTTTCTCCGAACTCTTCCGTAATTTCCACTCTGAAGGTACTGTAACCACCCTCGTGATGAAAAAGCTTCTTACCATTCGCATAAACATCGGCAACTGAATTAGCACCTCTGAATTCAAGATAATAGCACTCTGCTTCGGGGAAGTCAGATTTACTTATAACCTTGGCATAACAGCAGACACCTCTGTAATAATCATTATCTCCGTCCTGACCGTCAATGGCATTCCAACTATGGGGAAGATTTACAAAATCCCAGTCCACGGGAATTGACTTTATGGGACCGCTGCCCTTTCTGAAGGACCACTTACGGTTGATATTAATAATTTCACGCATAGACTTTTCTCCTTGAATACTCTTTTCTTTTATTATAGGCAGAGTGAATTTTTTTAATCGGTCACTCCTTCCTCCCTGCTGTGTTTTTCCCGCAGAATCTGAACATTTTTATCAACAGCTTTTTTCTTAAGGGGATACCAGAAAAGAAGAATAAGAGCCAGAGCAATAAATCCCGCCGCAGGCACAAGCACAGATATATTGAATATCCCCTCTCTGACCTCATCCGTCTGACCTATACCCTGCTGTGCACTGAGCTCATTGTAGCCTATCAGGGTAAGCAGTGCACCCGTAAGACCCGAGGAAGCAGCCTGACCGAGCTTTCTTGCAAAGGAATAAAGAGCATAAACGGAGCCGTCCTCACGGATTCCGTTTTTTATTTCAGAATAGTCGATAACGTCGGTGATAAGCGCCCATGAGACCATTGAAAACACACCGAGCCCCAGCCAGGAAATGCCCTGAAAAATAATATATACCCAAAGACTCTGAGGGCGTACAAGAAAAAGAACAAGGGTGCTGATACCTGCAAAAAGATTGGAAACCACACTGATTTCCGCCTTGCCGTACCTTTTCACAAGAGGCTTTGCAATAACGGCAGAAACGGTCATTCCCACACCCATGGCAACGGTGGCTATACCCTGCTTTGAGCCGTCTCCGTAATAGTCGGGAAATACATAGTTTGCCATCTGCTGCATTGTAAGCTGTGCAAGAAGCATCACTATTGATGCGGCAATAACCGAAATAAGGGCACGGTTACCGACGGCATTTCTGAGCATTATAAAAACATTGTTGCTCTGCTGTACCTCTGCGGCGGCAACAGACCTTACCCTTTCTGTTGTAAGAGTGTAGCAGAGTATATAGCAGATAATTGCAAGGACAGAAAACACACCTGCAATAAAGGTGAATTTACTGCCGTTTATTATGCTTACGGTAAGAGCTTCTCCCGTAGCTTCATCGAAAAGAGCATTCCCCGCTTCATCAAGTCTCGGTATATTCTCATAGACAATTACGGGAACTCCCACCGAAACAAAAGCCCCCGCAAGCATTCCGCCCATTGTTCTGAAAGTGGAAAGGGACTGTCTGTCATCGGGACTGTCGGAAATAGCCGATGCCATTGAGCCGTAGGGAATATTCACAGCCGTATAGAATACGGAGCCCCAGAGTATATATGTTACAAAGAGATATATAATTTTAAATGCCATAGGCATATCCGCAAGAGAGCTCTGATAAATAAGAAAGGATGAAAGGGCAACGGGTCCGCACATACGAAGTATCCACGGTCTGAATTTTCCCTTTTGTGTAATTTTGCTTCTGTCACAGATTCTGCCCATTGCAACATCGGTGAATGCGTCAACGAAGCGGGCTGTCATCATTACCGTCCCCACCGCTGCAGCGGGCACACCCATAACATCCGTATAGAACTTAAGCAGAAAGCTTGAGGAAAGTATAAAGGTAAAATCGTTGCCGAAGTCACCGAAGAGATATCCGAGCTTGTCTCTGATTCCGAAAGCTTTTATTTCTTTTGACATAAAAAATCTTCCTTTCTCCCGAAAAGCCTTACCGAAAAAAATATAAGGGACAGAGTTTTTTCTCTGTCCCTTTAATTATGTGCACTGTGATATGATTTTAACCGCAATACTTATTACTTTCTGAGTCTGAATTTTTCCCGCAAATTACTGACAGTATTTTACGAAGCGTTCAAAGGCCTCCATGCCTTTTTCGTCTCTCTTATAAACACCTGCGTGTTCAAGACATTTTGTAAATACCTTGCCGACCTCAGCTTTGATAATTCCGTCAATATTTTCCTCGGTAAAAGCATAATTATCTTTAAAGGTGTTTACCCAATCGCTGTGCTTGCTGATTTCTTCATCAGAAGCAATATCCTTACCTTCAAGAATAAACTCCTGAACCTTCTTAAGCTCACTCTTGAGTCTTGAGGGAAGAACTGCAAGACCCATAACCTCAATAAGACCGATATTTTCCTTCTTGATGTTATGTATTTCCTTATGGGGATGATATACACCGTCAGGATGCTCCTCGGTGGTTATGTTATTTCTGAGGACAAGATCGATTTCGTATCTGTCCCCTCTTTTTCTTGTAATAGGTGTGATTGTATTGTGCGGTGTACCGTCGGTTTCAGCAAAAATAAATGCATCCTCATCGGTATAGCCTCTCCACTTAGCGAGAATTTCGGCAGATAAGGCTACTATTCTCTCGGTATCCTCACCGCTTATTCTGATAACAGACATAGGCCATTTGACGATACCGACCTGTAAATCCTCGTAGCCCTTGAAGGTAAAGGTCTTTTCTACGGGTGCCTTTGCCATTGCGAACTCATAGTTACCGCCCTGGAAATGCTCATGAGAAAGAATTGAACCGCCTACAATAGGAAGGTCCGCATTGGAGCCTACAAAGTAGTGGGGGAAGAGCTTTACAAAATCAAAGAGCTTTCTGAAGGCTGCTGCATCAATCTTCATAGGCACGTGCTTGCCGTTGAGAACAATGCAGTGCTCGTTATAGTAAACATAGGGAGAATATTGGAAGCCCCAGCTTTCACCGTCAATTTCAATAGGGATACATCTATGATTCTGTCTTGCAGGATGATTGATTCTGCCTGCGTAGCCCTCGTTCTCCACACAGAGCTGACACTTGGGATAAGCACTCTGCTTTGCGTTTCTTGCAGCAGCAATAGCCTTGGGGTCCTTTTCAGGCTTTGAAAGATTGATTGTAATATCTATTTCACCGTATTCACTGTCAGTCTTCCATTTCATATCCTTGACAACACGGTATGTTCTTATGTAGTCAGTGTCCCTGCTGAGCTTGTAATAATAATCCGTAGCCATTTCGGGAGATACTGCATAAAGAGCATCAAAGTTAGAGATAACCTCACTGGGTCTGGGAACAAGAGCGCTCATAACCTTTGTATCGAAAAGATCACGGCTTGTAATATCGTCCTCAATAAGACCCTTCTCAACGGCATAGGAAAGAATATCTCTGAGAATCTTCTCAAGACTTTCCCATTCAGCGTTTTCAACTTCGTTATACTCGTCAAGACCGAGAATTTCAAGAATACGGTTTACGGTATAAGCCTTATCCTCTTCTTCAATAAGACCTGTATCAATACCGTAGGAGACTAATTTTGCAATGCTTTCGTATATCATATCCATCACCTCTTATTTATTACATATATAATACACTATTTACCCTTAAAAAATCAATATAAACCATAAAAACCGGGGACATTTTTTCTTCGGAGGAATACACTGTTAATGATAAATTTTAAGGAGGAACTATTTATGTCCCTGATAATAAGCTCCTTTATGGGCGCAAACTCACCCTTAGGCTTCTGCTCTTTTTTTGAAGACATATATAATCCCTATAAAAACCATCACCCCTATATTATAAAAGGCGGTCCCGGTACGGGAAAATCAACCCTTATGAAAAAGGTTGCACGCATAGCTCAGGAGAAGGGCTTTGATACGGAGCTTATTTACTGCTCTTCGGACCCTCAGAGCCTTGACGGTATTATCGTTAAGGACCTTGACCTTTCCCTTATAGACGGCACATCACCTCATGTACTCGAGCCGAGGTTTCCCGGTGCTGTTGAAAACATAGTAAATACCGGTGATTTCTGGGATAAGAAAAAGCTGAGTGAAAAGAGCGACAAAATACGTTCTCTCACTCTCGAAAATTCTATTCACCACCGACGCAGTGCAAGATATCTCGCTGCAGCAGGAGCCGTAAATGATGAAAATATGCGTCTGATACATTCTTTTGTAAAAGAGGATAAAATAAACGGCTTTGCCCTCAGATTTGCTTCAAGGGAATTACCCAGGAAGAAAAAAGCACCTGCCGGGAAACGCATCAGACGTTTTATAAGCGGTATAACACCTGAGGGTGTTGTCTTTCTGAACGATACCGTATCCGCCCTTGCTTCAAGAATAATCGGCATAAAAGATGACTTCGGTGCCGTAGCTCCTCTTCTTTGTCAGAGAATCGGTGACACAGCAATAAAAAATGGCTATGATGTTATCTTCTGTCAGTGCCCTATGAAGCCGAAAGGTGACTGTGAGCATATTATTATTCCCGGAATAAGCCTTGCACTTATTACCCTTAAGAAGGAGCACCCCATAAACCTCAGCTGTGACAGAATAATACACAGCGCAAGATTTATGCACGAGGGAGCAGATGATTACAAACGTCAGATACGCTGGTCAAAAAAAATATGCTCCCACCTTATAAGTGAAAGCATAAATTCTTTAAAAAACGCAAAAGCCGTACACGACCGTTTAGAGAAGGAATACATTGAGGCAATGGACTTCAGCGCCCTCAACGATTATACGGATATTCTGACCGAAGAAATTTTCAGCTCTCTCTGAGCGACGTTTCAGCCTTTATTTTCTTTGCTTCTTCGGTAAGCTCAGCCATTTCCTCTTTTGTATAGGGTGAAAGTCCGTCTTCTATAAGACAACCGCTGTCCTTGAACTGCTGAAGATACCAGGGAATATCTCCCCTGAGAAGCTCTGCAATTTCTTTTATATCTTCCTTAGTATGAAAATCCTTTACAACGGTAGTTCTGAATTCACAGGGCACTCTGCCCTCTTTAAGTATGGCTATGCTCTGAAAGATTTTATCCGTGTCAATTTCTCTGCCTACGGTAAGAGCATATTTTTCCGGTGTGTTCTTTATATCCATAGCCACATAATCACAGATACCTTCGTCAATAACCTCTTTTAAAACCTCAGGCTTGTAGCCGTTGGTATCAAGCTTTACCGAGTAACCCATATCCTTGATTTTTCTTAAAAAGCCCTTAAGGTCAGGCTGAAGAGAAGGCTCACCGCCCGTTACACATACGCCGTCAAGGATGCCCTGCCTCTTTTTAAGAAAAGCAAATATCTCCTCCTCGGAAATAAAGCCCTCAGCCTTTTCGGTCACAAGAAGTGCATTATGACAGAAGGGGCAGATAAAATTACAGCCGTAGCAAAAAATTATGCAGGCAGTTTTGCCGGGATAGTCTAAAAGTGTCAGTTTCTGTATACCTGAAATACGCATAGTTGTCTCCTGCTTTAAAAAGGACTGTCAGAGGACAGTCCTTATTTTATTTATTATCTTCTGAGCATTTTTACCGCTTTGATTTTTGCCTTCTTGGCAGTAGGCATAAGCTTTGCATAGGAATAGTATTTCATTTTGTTGCCGACGAGAATATACTCACCGATAAACTCGTGATAATCAGCGGAAAAGCTCTTCTTGAAATCGTAGATTCCCTTGAAGTTATCCTGAGGCTCAAGCTCACCTAAGCTTCCGTCCTCAAGAAGAACGGGAGTCTTTACGATAACATATCCGAGGTCGTGAATATCACAGCCTCTGTTAACGCTTTCACAAAGACGAAGATAGTTAAGATAGTGGCTTGAACGGGTATTGTTTCTTATAACATTTCTTGTACCGCCGAAAAGACAGCTGCCCATACCTGCATAATAAATGGAAAGGCCACCGGCAACACAGATTGTATTTTCAGAGGTGAATTCCTCAGCCTCGGCAATTCTCTTTTCAAAATGCTCCGTCTGCTTATCAACACTTGTGATTGTCTCATTGAGCTGACGTGCCTTCTTTTCGTGTGCGCCCTCAAGCTGAGAAAGAGCTTCCTCCTTCTTTCTGAGTCTTTCAGCCTGAAGCTTTTTGTCAAGCTCCTTATCGTAATAGACAAGCTTAAGGTCACTGTTATCCCTGAACTCCCTTAAAAGCTTGGTGCAGTAGTCACCGTTTCTTTCAACGAAATTATCTCTTTCGCTGGTGTCACGCATAACAGCCATAAAGTCATCCATAATCTCAGGATTCTTTTCAACATCCTCATAGGTGAAGCTCTTTGCAACAAGACCTCTCTGCTCACCGATTCTGATGCTGTATCTTACACCCTTGTCACACTTTTTGAGAATTTTGTCGGCAGAAAGACTTTCACCCTCTGCAGTTTTAAGAGGTACAAAAAGCTGTACGGGCTGTTTATAGGTATAGTTTTCGATAGAGGGATTAAGCTCATAACCAAGGTCAAGAAGGGTTTTGTGCATTCTGCTTCCCTTTTCCTGAGCTTCTCCGTTGATACGCAGAGATACGGGCGGGTCCATAATAAAGCAGGTTATACCGTTCTTCTTTACCTCACCCTTTATAAATTCCGTAAACTCCTTAAGAAGCTCCGTATTTTCATAGTCACAGACTGCTCCGCCGGAAGCGTACCAGATTTTACCTGCAACAGGGAGTGTTCTTTCCATTACAAGGGCACCGAGAACAATTTTTTCACCCTCATAGCCACAGTAATATCTGCATTTCCAGGTAGTTTTTACATTCTGCCAGTTGGAGCACTGAATGTACTGTCCGCCGTTTGCGCAGATAAATTCATCATATTTTTTTAAGTCAGTTTCAATTCTGAATGTATACATTTCAAGCCTCTTTTCTTTCTTTCAAAGCCTTTAATACTTCTTCTCTTTCACTGAAGGGCACTTTTTCACCGTTGATTTTCATATATTCCTCGTGTCCCTTACCTGCAAGGATAATTATATCACCCTTTTCGGCATTCTTTACGGCATAGGCAATTGCCTCTGCTCTGTCGGGAATCTTTATATATTTCCCTCCTGCCTTTTCACAGTAGCTGCCGATTTCATCACAGATTTTTTCAGGGCTTTCAAAATCGGGATCGTCACTTGTAATTACCGTAAAGTCACTCAGAGCACCCGACACACTGCCCAGCTCCTCTCTTCTGCATTCGGTTCTTCCGCCTACTGAACCGAAGAGAGTGATAATTCTGTTATGTTCATAGTCTCTTGCCATTTCGATTACACTCTTAAGGCTTACACCGTTATGGGCATAGTCAATAATTACGGTTATGTCTTCACATTCTCTTACAATTTCACATCTGCCTTTTACATATACCCTTGAAAGACCCTGAGCAATTTTTTCCTCCGGCACACCGTAAAAGTCAGCAATTGCAACAGCAGCAACAGCATTATGACAGTTGACCTCACCGGGAATTCCGACGGTAAACTGTCTGTCCCCCTTTGCAGAGTGAACATCAAAGGTCATAGAAAGCACGTTGCCCTTTTTGACCTTTTCACATTTACCGAGAGTATAATCTGCTTTTTCGTCATAGCCGTAGGTTATTACCTCACCTGCCGAGCTTTCTATAATCCTTTCACTGAAGGCATCGTCAATATTAGCGAGAGTTTTTCTGCATACGGGGAAAAGCTGAGTCTTCCAGTAGGCATATTCCTCAAAGCTTTCGTGCTCATTGGTACCGATGTGGTCGGGGTAAAGATTAGTGAAAACACCCCAGGCAAACTCTATTCCGTCAGTACGGTGAGCCTTGAGTCCCAGAGAGGACACCTCAATAGCCGCTGCCTTACATCCTCCGTCAGCCATAAGACGAAGCATTTTCTGTAATTCATAGCTTTCGGGAGTGGTATTGACTGTGGGGATAACCACGTCACCGTAGCCTGCTCCCACCGTACCGATAATACCTGTCATTATTCCTGCACTGTCAAGAACAAACTTTATTATATGGGCCATTGTGGTCTTGCCCTTAGTACCCGTTATACCGATAACATCAATTTCCTTTGAGGGATTACGGAAAAAATTACAGCTGATTTTCGCAAGAGCAGCTCTTGTGTTTTCCGTTTTTATAATAACTGCATCCCCGGGAAGAGATATATCCTTTTCACAGATAAAAACTCTGCTGCCCTTATCGTAAGCGCTCTGAGCATACTTATGCCCGTCAGCAAAAGCACCCGTAAGACAGACGAAGATAATATCCTCCCCTGCCTTTCTTGAATCGTAGGCAATATCCTTTATATCCTTTTCCGAGTAACTGTCGCAACTGTATGAAAGTCCCTTTAAAACGTCAGTGAGCTTCATGCTGCATCTCCTTTAATCTTTTGACCTCTGCCCTCTCGGCAAGATATTTACGTCTTAATTCGTGTCTGTTCTTACCGCCGATGATTCCTACACGTCTGAATGCCTCTATAAACATAGCAGCAAGGGCACCGCCTGAGCCGAGCATAAGGTCAATCATTGTATCCGTAAGACCGTAGCTTTTGTCAATATGACCGTGCTGCATAACAAAGCCGTAAAGTCTGTCCATAGTAAATTCGTAAAACTCCCATCCGACTATAACAAAAAGGGCGCCGCCCATAGCAAATATAGCCTTGACGGAAATTTTTGCAGGTGTCCTTTCACCCTGCATAATTTCAATAAGAACAAAGGCACCTGTGCAGGCAAGATAGCCCGCATAAATATGCTCGGGAATATCAATACCCGTAAAATCCGTCCTTGTGTTAAGGGTTGTACCTACAACACAGCCGAAGCAGATAAACACGTTAAGCATTGTCTGCAGATAAGCAGGATACTTCGTAATAAAGGATTTTCCGCCGAAAAGCTGGAACATATCCCATAAGTGAGTGAAAATAATTGCAAAGACAGCCTGAACGAACTCCGATGTATAGCCGTGAAGCATACCCCATACACCCCAGACAAAAAGGAGTCCTCGGCATACCCACCAGGTTATTTCGTGTCCCTTTGAAAGCTTTTCTATTCTTCTGAGTTTCTTCATTATATATAAATCCTCTCGGTATGATTATTTCGCAGTAAATTATTATACCATACACTTATAATTTTTACCATAGTTTTTTTATTATTTGTTTTTTTGTTAATCTTTTTTCAGCCGGGTTGACATAAGGCTCTTTTTTTCATATATTTTATATGACAGATAAAAAAATCAGACTGTCCTTTCCGATAAATCACAAAAAGGGCAAGATTAAAAGGCAAAGGAGAAACCTTATGAAAAAATTAGGCTTCGGTTGTATGAGACTCCCCCTCACCGATAAAAAGGATGATTCAGCAGTAGATATGGTGCAGACCAAGGAAATGGTTGACGCATATCTCAGAGAGGGCTTTAACTATTTTGACACTGCATATATGTATCACAAGGGCAGAAGCGAATGTTATGTAAGGGAAGCTCTTGTTGAAAGACACCCGAGAGAAAGCTTTTATCTTGCCGATAAAATGCCCGTAGGTATGCTTAAGGAAAAGGAGGATACAGAAAAAATATTCCTTGACCAGAAGGAAAAATGCGGTGTGGAATATTTCGACTATTATCTTCTTCACTGCCTTGACAAGGATAATTTTGCAAAGGCTGAAAAGTTCGGTGTATTTGAATATCTCAGCGAAAAAAAGGCAGCGGGGGAAATAAAAATACTCGGCTTTTCCTTCCACGATACAGCCGATGTGCTTGACACAATCCTTACTGCACACCCTGAAATGGAATTCGTTCAGCTTCAGATAAACTATCTTGACTGGGAAAACGAAAAGGTACAGTCAAGACTCTGCTATGAGACGGCAAGAAAGCACGGCAAGGATATTATAGTTATGGAACCCGTAAGAGGCGGCAAGCTTGCCAATGTACCGAAAATGGTTGCCGATATGTTCAGAGCAGAAAATGAAGCTCTGTCCGTTGCCTCCTGGGCAATACGTTATACGGCTTCTCTCGACGGTGTGTTTATGGTATTAAGCGGTATGTCCGATATATCTCAGCTTAAGGACAATATGAGCTATATGAAGGATTTCACACCCCTTACCGAAGAAGAAAAGGCTCTTTGTCTTAAGGCCGGCTCAATTATTTCCAACAGCGACACCGTCCCCTGCACTGCCTGCAGATACTGTGCAGAGGAATGTCCGATGAAAATTGCAATTCCCGAAATCTTCACCGCATACAATCAGAAGATCAACGGTGAAAAGGAAGGTGCTTCGGCTTATTCGGAAGCAACAGAAAAAGCTTCTCCCGACAGCTGTATAGGCTGTAAAAAATGTGAGGAGAAATGTCCTCAGAAAATAGAGATTTCCGAAATCCTTAAAAAGGTAAGCAAAGCATTTTAATAAAAAAAACAGAGGTCACATTTCTGATGTGACCTCTTTGTTATTCAAGCCTTAATTTTTAAGCCTCAGCCTTATTCTTCTTAAGCTTTCCGAGAATTGCGTTGAGAATCTTCTCGAAAACGGGGAAGAGAAGCTTTGCAATAAGTACACCTGCAAGAGCATAGACAATACCTACAACAACAGCACCGAGAACGTCTGAGCAATAGTGAACCTGAACATAGATTCTTGAGAAGCCCATAAGTGCTGCAAAGATTGTTGTGGGAATACCTATCTTTCTGTCATACCATAAAACAGCAATTGCTGCTGCAAAGGCAGAAGAGGTATGTCCTGAGGGGAAGGATAAGCTTGTGAGCTTTTCGATAAAGCCGGGGAAATGATATGTCTCCGTCCATTTTGCAGCAAGCTCGGGATATCTTTCGATACCTGCTGAAATCTTCTCTACAAGCATATCAAATCTTGCTTCTCTGCCTGCGTCAATAAATACCTGCTTATCGGCAAGAAGTGCTTCAAGATTGAAGATGTAGTAAGGTCTCGGTCTTGCAAAAATCTCCTTAAGCACAAGGTTGTTGCAGACAACCATAACTGCAAGTGATGCAAGCATTGCAAAACCGATTTTACGGTACTTCTTTGACAGAAGAAGCACAAGTCCCATTGCGATAAAGATTATACCTTCGTCGCCGAGAGTGGTGATAATGACCATTATTGTTGTAAGGACAGAGTTCTGAATACCCTGAACCCACTGGAAAACACCAAGGTCAAAGTTTAAAAATGAATCAAAAATTGCGTCCATTTTCAGATTTCCTTCTTTCTTTCAGATTTTATATTTCAGCCGTCGGCTTAATACCTTTTTCAGATGCTCTTCATCTCTATGTCGAACTTACCCTTATCGGTAGTGATAACAGCGTACTGTCCCTCACACATAGCACCGGGATTGAGAGCAAAAACACCGGTTGAATAATCGTTATATGTATTTCTTATATGAGTATGTCCGTAAAGGGCAATATGACCCCGTACGGAATAGGTCTTTTCAATCAGATCGTAAAGACCCCGTCTCACATTAAGATCATCACCGTGACAAGCCACAAAGGTAAGACCGTCAATATGCTTGTAAGCTATTTTCTCTCTGTCGGAGAAATAATCGTTGTTGCCCCTGACAAGTATGAATTTTACCGTAGGATACAGAGAAACGACCTCCTCAGCCTCTCTCATTCCGTCACCTAAGAAGAAGCAGAAATCAGCATCACTTTCTCTTTCAAGCATAGTCACTACTTTATTCTTATAGCCGTGAGAGTCAGAATATACAAGAATTTTCATTCATAAACCTCCCGCATAAGACATAAAATTTACTGATATTTATTTTATCATAAGTCAGGTGGTTTTTCAATGGATAACGAAACAAAACTTTCAAAAGAACAGATTAATTCAATCAAAGAAGAGCTTTCAGAGAAAAAAGAGAATATAGATATAAATGATTTTATGAACAGACACCTTAACGAAAAGCAGCAGGAGGCTTTTTCTGCACTGCTGAGTGACCCTGAAAGACTCAGAGCAATTATGAATTCACCCCTTGCACAGAAGCTTATGGAAAAGTTCACCGGCAGAAATAAGGAGTAAGACTATGGACCTTGGCTCATTGAATATAGAAAATATCGAAAGTATTATCAGCTCAATGAGCAGTGAGGATATGGAAACGCTCAGGACTGCGGCAGAGAGTATTTTTTCATCTGCAGGACAGAAGGAAGAAAAAAAAGAAAGCCGTCAGGAAAAGTTTTCGTCAGCCAATATCTTTGACGGCTTTAATATTGACTTTGAAACGGTCACAAAAATAATGTCTCTTATGGAAAAGCTCAGACATCAGCCTCAGGACCCCAGGTGCAATCTCCTTCTTGCCCTCAGACCTATGCTGACGGAAAAAAGGCAGAGCAAGGTAGATCAGGCAATAAAAATGATATCTCTTCTTTCCTTTCTGCCTGTTATAGATGAATTCAGGGGGTTCTGATATGCACAGAGATTTCTGGCAGGAAAAGGTCGGACAGACACCCTATAGGAAGGACGGACGGCAAGGCTCTTCCTTCAGCATTGACAGTGATACTGCTCTAATTCTTGCCCTTGTTCTTCTTTTGCAAAGAGAAAAAAACGACCCGATTCTGACTCTTGCCCTTTTATACATTCTCTCTTGACAAAGAACGGATTTTTTAATAATATTATTACAGTAAAATTCAGGAGGTATTAAAAATGACATACACTTACATTCCCAAGGGCGTCTGCGCAAGAAAAATTACTTTTGATATAGAGAATAACACCGTAACAAATATCCGTTTTTCCGGTGGCTGCTCCGGTAACACTCAGGGTGTTTCTGCCCTTGCTGAGGGTATGACCGTTGAAGAAATTATCGGTAAGCTTTCCGGTATCCGTTGCGGCTTCAAGGGTACATCCTGTCCCGACCAGCTTGCAAAGGCTGTAGCTGAAGCAGTGAAATAATCTGACCGAGACAAAAAACATAACGACAAAAAAACCGAGTCTGCCGACTCGGTTTTTGTTTTGCGTAAAGTATGCTCAGTTAAGAGTCATTGTGCATTTTATATGGCAATAACCACAACTGCAAGTGCAATTGAAAGAATAAAGCTGAGGCAGTATTTTTCCACATAAGCACCTATAAAAAGGAGCACTGCTGCAGGAGCATATAAAATCTTCTGAAGAATATTACCCTTTTTATAAACCTTTTCCATCATATTGAGCGCATCCTCAACAAGAGGATATGAGTTTACCATAAGAGAAGCTGCAAACCAGTATGCAACAACATTTACGGCTGTAAGAACAAAATCGTTAATCTGTGTGAAGAAGGTAAACATAAGAGGTGCAAGGCAAAGAAGAAATGCACCGATTGCATTCATAAAAGCGGGCACAAAGCATAAGGCAAAGGCACCTCTTGCAGTGGGCATAAATTCATGCTCTGTATGGCTTATCATTTCATCTTTTCTTAAGCTGCGGTTATCCTCAACGGGAACCTTGCATATTCTGCAGACAATCTGTTCCCACATACATCTGATAATTGCACCGGGGAAGGTCAGATATTTTACAATAATATAAAGTGTAGTCATCAGATGTCGCCTCCTTTATCCGTAAGTACTTCTTCAATAGTAATTTCGCCTTCTCTGTACTGAGTGACAAGGTCGCTGATTTCATAGCCATAGCCGGCAAGAAGAGCTGCCATTTCATCGTATTTTTCCATATCTCCGGTGTAAAGACCGCAGAGTGCATAAAGGTTACAGTTCTGTACGTTATATGCTCCCGAATTGAAGATTGCTTCAATTTCTTCAAGAGCAAGTGCGCCTTCACCCTTGAGAAGATATGCAATTGTAAGTGAATGCTTGTATCCGAGGTCTGTTGAATCGGCAACCTTTTCTGCCTCATTGCAGATTTCAATCATCTTATCTGCATCGGGCTTATCAAGGAAACGGTAGTAATCAGCCTTTGCAATATAGGCGTTGATTTCCTGGATATTGTTTTCTGTAAGACGGTCAAAGGTGCTGTTTACTGCTTCCTCGTCACCGCACTTTGCTGCAACGGCACAGTAGTTTGCAAGGTATACCCATTCGTAGCCCTCACCGATAACATCGATAGCTCTGAGCTGCTCAAGCTGTTCTTCGGGAGTCTTACCGCTGACACTCATAACAATATATCTGTAATATTCAACAAACACATCATTATACTCTGCAGTGCTGTCTTCTCTGAGAGCATCAAGTCCTGCCATTACCTCATCGTAATCAAAATCCTTGCCGTAAAGTGCATCATAGGTAACTTCGTTTACAGCCTCATAGGTTTCGGCAAGAAGAGCTGCTTCATCAACTACAGCCTTATACTTTTTATTCCAGGGCTTATTCAGAGCCTCATCGTCATAATATGTCTGAATAAGGGTAGAAGCGTCTGTCTGATAACCCAGCTTTATATAGCCGTCAATCATCTCATCAAAAGCTCTCTTTGAAATTGCCTCACCGGTTTTTCCGCCGTTGAAGTATGTATAATAGCTCTTAAGAGCGCTCATAGTATATCCTGACTGATAATATGCAGATGCGTCGGCAACGCTGATTGCATCATTCATATAGGGATAAGAGAGATATAAGCTTCCCGCAAAAACTGCAGCCATCACTATAAGCATTATAAATGCACCGGGACGCAGAGGATATCTTTTCATATTTTCACGGCATTCATCACAGTAGGGATAGCCTTCACCGTATTCCTTACTGCACGGATTTTCACCGCAGCACTCACAAAGCTCTTCTTCAGGAATTTCTTCCTCGTCTGTTTCTTCGAAGGATACATCCTCAAGCTCCTGAATTATAATTTCCTCTTCTATGAGGGCTGCTCTGTCAAGCTCCTCCTGGAACATATCTCTGATTTCTTCAAGCTCTTCCATAAGTCCCTTTTCTGACTCTTCGTTTTCAGCCTGAGCCTCAGAGCCTTCTTCCGTTTCCCCGGCTTCAGCTGAGAGAGCTTCCTCTTCTTCAAGGATTTCGTCTTTTTCAAATTCTTTCAAAATTAAGCGCCTCCTTTGGTTAATCAGCTTATTTTATCACTCTTTACCTTAAAATGCAACAATAAGTTAAAGTGTTACGGATAATATTATTTTTTATATTCCTAAGAATAAGTTTAAATTCTGAATTTTTTTATTCCGACACAGTATATTGTGTATAGAATAAAGCCCGACCACAAATACCCCTGACCAAAAGGAACAAGGCAAGAAAAAGCAACAAAAAAGCCTTAAAATCATTGACAAAACCGTAGCTTTTGATATATAATGTTTCTCTGCAAGTTATGTCTTGCCAAAGATAAAAGCGTCGGACACCATATTGCTTCACATCTATACTCCTTGCAATATGTCCCGTTTTATAAATTAATAAAGGAGGTTTAATGCAATGAAAAGAACTTATCAACCCAAGAAGCGCCACAGAAAGATGGAACACGGCTTCCGTAAGAGAATGGCAACAAAGAACGGCCGCACGGCTCTCGCCCGCCGACGTGCAAAGGGCAGAAAGCAGCTCACATACTGATTCTGAGCTGATGCTGTCGGTGGACTGACCGACAAAAAGTAAACAAACACACTCGTTCAATATAGTGTTAGGGTTTGATTTTTTTGCAAAAGTACCTTTCCTTAAATGAGAATACGGACTTTCAGCGTGTATATTACCGAGGAAAGTCATCAGCTAAACCTGCACTGGTTATTTATGCACTAAAAAACCGTGTGGGTATTTGTCGTGTCGGAATTACTACAAGCAAAAAAACAGGTAACGCAGTTGAACGCAACCGCTCCCGTAGGATTATTAGAGCAGCTTGTCAGTCTGTATTCAGGGATTATGAGCTTTCGGGTAATTATGATATTGTTTTCGTTTCAAGAAACAAGACTAAATACCTTAAAAGCCCTCAGGTAGAAAAAGCTATGATTGAGTGTATGAAGGATATCGGTGTGATAAAATGAAGAAAGTGCTTCTTGCCCTTATAAGATTTTACCGCCGTCATATTTCTCCGCGCCTTCCTGCTTCCTGCCGTTTTTATCCCACCTGTTCGGTTTATGCTATTGAGGCAATTGAGCTTCACGGCGCATTCAAGGGCAGTATACTTGCCCTGCTGCGTATACTCAGATGCAACCCTCTTTTCCCCGGCGGATACGATCCGGTACCGCCTAAAAAAGACAGGCATAAATGAACTTGAAGAGCGTTCTTTAATACAAACGGAATAATTTTACGGAGGAAAACTATGGACAGTTTTTTTCAGATCCTCTATGTCCCCTTCGGATATCTTTTCCGAATTCTTTTTGACATAGTAGGCAACTACGGACTTGCCCTTATAATTTTCTCCCTGTTCTTCAGAGTCATCCTTTTACCTACTGCCGTCAAGCAGCAGAAGGGTATGGCCAAGCAGGTAAGACTTCAGCCCAAGCTCAGAAGAATCAGAGAAAAATATCAGGACTATGCTCCCAACGAGAGAAATCAGAAAATTCAGATGGAGACCAACGAGCTTTACCAGCGCGAAGGTTATTCTGCAGCAACAGCAGGCTGTGCGCCTCTTCTTGTTCAGCTTCCTATTCTCTGGGGTCTTTACGGTATTATCCGTCAGCCTCTTACTTATGTTCTGAACATCTCAAAGGAAGCAGTTGCAGCACTTACAACCGCTGCACAGGCACTTGAAAATGTTTCCTCAAAAACTGCGGCTTATGTTGAATCAACAATCATTTCAAACGTCGAAGCTATTGCTTCTGCAAACCCCGAGCTTGTTACATCATATCCCGAAGCTTTTGAAAAAATCCGTGCTTTTGACTTTACAATTTTAGGTATCGACCTGGGTTCTATCCCTGATGTCGGTGTTTTCAAGGCATGGGCTGCATCGGAAAACCAGGCAAAGTTCCTTGTTCTTATTCCCATTTTATCGGGTCTCACATCACTTTTAACCAGCTTACTTTCACAGATCAGACAGAAAAAGGCAAACGGCAATGCAGACAATCAGCAGATGATGGGCTGTATGATGCTTATGATGCCTATGATGTCAGTATGGTTTACTTTCCAGTTCCCCGCAGGTATGGGTATGTACTGGATTCTTTCAAACGTATTCGCTTTCTTCCAGACATTGGTTATCGGTCATTTCTACGCACCCAGAAAGGTGCTTGCAAAGGTTATGGTTGAAGAAACCGTAAACCGCCGTGCTTATGAAAAGATGAAAAAGACCGCAATTGAAAAAGCAGACATTGAAGAATGATTTGACAGAAATCAGAACCACAATTTATATTTAATTTCCAACAAGACGGTGGTGAAAACTAATAATGAAAATTGAAGCTATCGGAACAGGTGCAACAATCGACGAAGCAAGAGAAAATGCCATAAAGGAGCTCAACGCTCCCGCATCTGCTGATGTGCGTACAGAAATCGTTGCATATCCTCAGAAAAAGATTCTCGGTCTTTTCGGCGGTTCACCTGCGAAAGCAAAAGCATACTATGAAGTTCCCGATGCTCCTAAAAAGGCTGAGCCCGTAAAAGCTCCCAAGGCTGATAAGAAGCCTCAGGCAGAAAAGGCTCCCAAGGCTGAAAAGAAGGCTCCTGCAAAGGCAGAGCCCGTAAAGGCTGAAAAGGCGGCAGAGGAAGCAAGAGCAGCAGTTGACACCGATAAGAGCGAAAGCCTTAAGGCAGCTACTGCATATCTTAAGGAAATCCTTACAGGAATGGGTGTTGCCGATGTTAAAATCGACGCATACGCCACTCAGGAAAAGGAAGTTATCCTTGAGCTTGACTGCGGCGATGATTACGGTATTGTAATCGGCAGACGCGGTGAAACCCTTGATTCAATTCAGTATCTTACAAGACTTGTTGCAAACAAGCACAAGCTTGAAAATGAATATTCAAGACTTTCCATCAACGTAGGCAACTACCGCGAAAAGAGAAAGAATGCCCTTCGTGAGCTTGCTAAGAAGAATTCTGACAAGGTACTCAAATACGGCAGAAATGTTACTTTCGAGCCCATGAATCCTTACGAAAGAAGAATTATTCACACAGCAGTTCAGGAAATCGAAGGCGTAACCTCACACTCTGTAGGTTCAGACTCAAGCAGAAGAGTTGTTATCACTCTCGCTGAAGGCGTAAAGCCCACACACCCCTCAAAGGGCGGCTATAACAGAGGCCGCGGCGGCAGAGGCGGTTACAACCGTGGCGGCAGAGGCAGAAGCAATAACGCTCCCGCACAGGACGCCCCCACAAGAGCACCCAGAACTGACGCAGGTGCAGAAAAGGTTTCTCTTTACGGAAAAATCAACTGAATTAACAAGAGCTGATGCAGTTTTGCACCAGCTCTTATTTTTATTTTGTTGTGAGCTCTCCGCTGATATCCGTTGCTTCTTCACCGGTAAGATCGCTTACTTCGTCATCGGGTATAATTTCTTCAAGAATTCCCTCATCGGTAGTACCGTTAGTGTCTGAGGTAATGTTACCGTTTTCTGTAAGCTCGTCACCGAATTCACTGATATCTGAGGACATATCCTCCATAATCGTTGTAATATCGTCCTTCATACTGTTATCCTTACCTGAGCCGCAGGCAACAAACACTGAAAGCACAAGAATTAAAATCAGCCCGGTAATTAAGATTTTTTTCATAGATAAGTCTCCTTTTATCTTTGTTTATGTTTAACTGAGAGTAACCTTTAAAGCCTTTTCTCTCGGTATAACCTTATGCTTATTATTGTCATTATATTACCCGTTATTCAAAAACAAAAAGGAATAAAGAAAAAACCGACATATGTACGATGTACAAATGCCGGTTTTATGATTTTAAAAATTAAAACTGAATTTTCTTTTCAATATAAGCTTCAAGGTCAGCAATACTGATTCTTTCCTGCTCCATTGTATCTCTGTCACGGACGGTTACGCAGCCGTCTTCAAGAGAGTCAAAGTCATAAGTGATACAGAGAGGTGTACCGATTTCGTCCTGACGGCGGTATCTCTTACCGATTGAACCTGCATCGTCAAATTCACACATAAACTTCTTCTGTAATGAGTGGAATACCTCTGTTGCCTGCTCGCTGAGCTTCTTTGAAAGAGGAAGAACAGCTGCCTTATAAGGAGCAAGTGCGGGATGGAAATGAAGAACAACTCTTGTATCGTTCTTTTCTGCATCAACAACCTCTTCGTCATAAGCCTCGGTCATAACTGCAAGGAAGAGTCTTTCAACACCGAGAGAGGGCTCGATAACATAAGGAATGTATCTTTCGTTTGTAGCAGGATCAAAGTAGTCGAGAGTTTTGCCTGATGTGTTTGAATGCTGTGTAAGGTCGTAGTCTGTTCTGTCAGCTACACCCCAGAGCTCACCCCAGCCGAAGGGGAAGAGATATTCAAAGTCAGTTGTTGCCTTTGAATAGAAGCAGAGCTCGTCTGCACTGTGGTCACGGAGACGGAGATTTTCCTTCTTCATACCGAGTGAATAGAGCCAGTCACGGCAATAGCTTCTCCAGTAGTCAAACCATTCAAGGTCAGTTGCGGGCTTGCAGAAGAATTCAAGCTCCATCTGTTCAAATTCACGGACACGGAAAATAAAGTTACCCGGTGTGATTTCGTTTCTGAAGGATTTACCGATCTGAGCAACACCGAAGGGAACCTTTCTTCTTGTTGTTCTCTGGATATTTGCAAAGTTTACGAAGATACCCTGTGCAGTTTCGGGACGGAGATAAAGCTCGTTCTTGCTGTCTTCCGTTACACCCTGGAAGGTCTTGAACATAAGATTGAACTGACGGATATCAGTAAAGTTATGCTTTCCGCAGTCGGGGCAGGGAATTTCCTTTTCGTTGATATAAGCTGTCATTTCCTCGTTTGACCAGCCGGCAACATTTGTACCGTCAAAGTCCTCGATAAGGTTGTCAGCTCTGTGTCTTGTCTTACATTCCTTACAGTCCATAAGAGGGTCTGAGAAGCCGCCGAGGTGACCTGATGCAACCCATGTCTGAGGATTCATAAGAATTGCAGAGTCAAGACCTACGTTGTAAGGATTTTCCTGAACAAATTTCTTGAGCCATGCTTTTTTGATGTTATTCTTAAGCTCTGTACCCAAGGGGCCGTAGTCCCATGTGTTTGCAAGACCGCCGTAAATTTCACTGCCTGCATAAACAAAGCCTCTGCCCTTACATAAGGCAACAAGCTTTTCCATTGATTTTTCGTTGTTTGAAAGCATTTTTTCTGCTCCTTTCATTTAACACAATACACTGATATGATAATACAAAACCGTACCAAAAGTCAAGAAAAATTATCCCTCTGCGGCTACTTTAAAGCAATAAAATTAAAATATATTATTAATTTGTAACATCTCCACATAAGCATTGACATAAAGGTTAATTTTTGGTAAAATGTTTACAACTACATTCAGTTTTAAAATGCAGTTAAGGTATTTAATAACTCATAAAAGGAGGAATTTTTATGATGACAGATGCAAAAACTCTGGCGTACATCAATATGTATGCTGTCCTCGGCGCATTGGAAAATCTTTGTGAGCTTGATGAAAAGGCAAGTGAGCTTGTTAAAACAAAGAAGCCTGTGTCTATAGGACTTGAAGTTAAGGGCGGCCCCAGCGCAACTCTTACCTTCGCAAACGGAAGATGCAGAATGGAACAGGGCACAAAAGGCTGTGATGTTCTTCTTCCCTTCCCAACACCCGAAAAATTCAACGCAATGGTTGACGGTACAGGTTCAGCCCTTCCCGTAAAAGGCTTCACGAAGGTTATGTTCCTTCTCAAGCAGTTCATTCCTCTTACAGACCTTCTTTCAAAGTATCTCCGTGCTACAGAGGAAGATCTTAAGGATGACAGATTCTTTGAAATCAGCACAAAGCTTATGTTCTATGTTATCTCCGTTGCTCTTTCACAGATAGGCAACAACGATGCAATCGGTAAGTTCAGTGCAAGCCTCATCCCCGACGGTATTGTTGAAATCGCTATCAAGGACTGCGTTTATTCACATATCGTTGTCAAGGACAGCCACCTTATCACCATTAAAGAAAAGCCCGACGCATACCGTTCACAGATGCAGTTCTGTGATATCCGTACTGCAAGAGCTCTCTTCGACGGTAATATCAATGCTATTGCTGCTATCGGTGAAGGCAAGGTTGAAATGCACGGTCTTATCAATATGATCGACAACGTAAACAGAATTCTTGACAGAGTTGCACTCTATCTTGCATAAGGAGGTACTGATATGAGTTTTCCCGTATACAACACCGATAAAAGCAGAGAGATGTTCGGCAGAGCTACCAAGGTAATTCCTTCAGGTATTTACGGACACCTCGGACCTGCAGAAGGTCAGTTCATCCCCGTTACAAAGTGGCCCATGTTTGCTGAAAAGGCAAAGGGTACATATGTATGGGACGTTGACGGCAATAAATACATCGACTATATGTGTGCTTACGGTCCTAACGTTTTAGGCTACTGTGATCCCGACGTTGATGCTGCTGCAGCAAAGCAGACAGCTCTCGGTAACTGTACAACCCAGCCCGGTAAGGTTATGGTTGAATGTGCAGAGCTTCTTGTTGACACCGTAAATACAGCTGACTGGGCTTTCTTTGCAAAGAACGGTAACGATGCTACTCAGGGCGCTATCATGTGCGCAAGAGCATATACTCACAGAAAGAAGATCATTATGTTCTCCGGCTACTATCACGGTGTTTCACCCTGGTGTCAGAAAATTGACTATCCGGGCGTACTTCCCGAAGATGTTGCTAACAACATTATGCTTCCCTGGAACGATATTCCTCTTCTTGAAAAGACAATTGAAGAGAACAAGAATGAAATTGCATGTATCATTGCTCAGCCCTATGATCACGGTAACTTCCACGATAACGCATTCCCCGAAAAGGATTTCTGGCCTAAGGTAAGAGAAATCTGCACCAAGAACGATATCGTTCTTATCTTCGACGACGTACGTGCAGGCTTCCGTCTTGACCTTGCAGGCTCAGACCACTTCTTCGGTATTGAAGCTGACCTTATCTGCTTCTGTAAAGCTCTTGCTAACGGCTACAATATGTCAGCTATCTGCGGTAAGGAATTCCTTAAGGGCTCAATGAGTGCTCTTGCATACACAGGCTCATACTGGCTTTCAGCTGTTCCCTTTGCAGCATGTATCGCTAACATCAACAAGATGAAGGCTCTTGACATTCCCACAATGTTCAAGCAGAAGGGCGAAAAGCTCTGCAACGGTCTTGTTAAAGCAGGTGCTGAGCACGGTATTGACCTTGTAGTTTCAGGTGCTCCCGCACTCTTCTATCTCAGAATTGCCAACGATGACAGTATGCTCCTTCATCAGGAATGGGTTGCAGAAATGGTTTCAAGAGGTATCTTCCTTTCATCTCACCACAACCACTTCATCAATGCTGCTCTTTCCGATAAGGATATCAAGCACACCATCGAGGTTGCAGAAGAATGCTTCGGTATTGTTGCAAAGAACAATCCCCAGATCTTCAGATAATTACCCAAAAACTGTCTCTTAACGAAAGAGATTAAAATAATTAAATATGGAGGAAATTTATTATGCCACTTTCAAAACAGGAATGGCTTGCCCTTGAAAAAAAGGCTCTCGATCTTCGTAAGCTTACAGTTCAGACAACTGTATGGGCAGGCAGCGGACATTTCGGCGGCGGTATGAGCGTTATGGATCTTCTTACCGTTCTCTATCACAAGTATCTTAACATCAAGGTTGACGATCCCAAGTGGGAAGACAGAGACCGTTTCATCCTTTCAAAGGGTCACGCAGCTATTGCTTATGCTCCCGTACTTTGCGATAAGGGCTTCAACGAAGTTGAAATGCTCAAGTCATTCAACCTTTCAGGCTCAAAGATGGGTATGCACCTTGACTCAAACAAGGTTGTAGGTGTTGACGCATCAACAGGCTCACTCGGTCACGGTCCTTCAATCGCAGCAGGTACTGCACTTGCAGCAAGACTTCTCGGTAAGAACTATCTTACATACGTAGTTACCGGTGACGGTGAACTCGGTGAAGGCTCATGCTGGGAAGGCTTTATGACAATGAACCACTACGAGCTTTCAAACTGTATCGTATTCATCGACAGAAACCACAATATGATCGACGGTAACACCGAAGACATCAAGAAGCTTGAGCCTCTTGCAGACAAGATGACAGCTTTCGGCTTCAACACAATCGTTGTTGACGGTAACAATATCGGCGAGCTTTGCAACGCTATCGACGTAGCTATCGAGCGTTCAAAGGAAAAGTGTGCTCCCACATGTATTCTTATGGATACAAAGAAGGGCGCAGGTATCAAGTCAATCGAAGGCGATTACACATGGCACTACGGTGCAATTGACGATGCTTTATTCGAGAAGTTCAACAAAGAGCTTGACGAAGACTACAAGGCTCGTTGCGCACGTGCAGAAAAGGAGGGCAAATAATTATGGCAGGCGGATTTGTTTATACAGCAGTTGACCAGACAGCTCTTTCCACAGCTGAAATTTACGGTAAGGCTCTTGCTGATATTATTTTAAAGGACCCCAAGGTTGTTGCTATCACAGCTGACCTTGCTAAATCAACAAAGCTCGGTGACGTTCTTAAGGTTTGTCCCGAAAGAGTTATCAACGTTGGTATCGCAGAACAGGATATGTTCGGTGTTGCTGCAGGTATGGCCAGAGCAGGCATGATTCCCTTCCTTTCAGGCTTCTCTGCTTTCACATCAATGAGAGCTTGTGACCAGCTTCACACAGATATCTGCTACCAGAATGTAAACGCAAAGATTATTGCTACACATTCAGGTACATCCTTCGGTCAGGCAGGTTCAACTCACCACGCTATCACTGACCTTGCTATTACAAGAGCAATGCCCAACCTTACAGTTATCGTTCCCGCTGACGGCTTTGAAACTGCAAACGCAGTTAACGCAGCTTACGACAACTTCGGCCCCTACTACATCCGTATCAACAGAGGCTTTGACCGTGTTCTTTACGAAAACCAGGATTACGGCTTTGAAGTAGGTAAGGCAGTTGAAGTTCACGAGGGTACAGATATTACAGTTATCGCTTGCGGCTCATGCGTATTCCAGGCACGTGAAGCAGCTAAGTTCCTCAAGAACTCAGACGGTCTTAGTGTACGTGTTCTTAACATGCACACCATCAGCCCCATCGACGTTGAGGCTATCCAGAAGGCAATTTCTGAAACAAGAAGAATCGTTACAGTTGAAGACCACCTTGTTACCGGCGGCCTTGGGTCAGCAGTTGCTGAGGTTATGGCTCAGTACGGTAAGGGCTGTGCATTCAAGATGCTCGGTCACAAGGGCTTTGCAATGATCGGTCTTCACGAAGACATTATGTCTGATGCAGGCATTGACGCTAACGGTATCATCGCTGCAGTCCGTGAAACAATGAACGCAGACTTCGAAGAAGACGACAACTGGGACGACGAATTTTAATTAATACAAGGAGGCAAAGATTATGGCTCACACAAAAGAAGCCTTATATTCAAATAAAATTTTCCTTAACGCAGCTTTGCCGCTTGTAAAGGTTATTGCAAATGATGTTCCCTCTCTTAAGAAAAAGTTTGAAAATGTTGAAGCTACCATCATTCAGGTAAGCTGTCTCGATCCCGAATGTGCAGAAGGCAAGCAGGGTATGCATTTCATCGTAAACAAAGGCGAATGGCTTGTACACACCTGCCTCAATCCTGAACCCGATATCGAGCTCACCTTCAAGACAATGGAAGCTCTCAACGATTTCTTCAAGGGTAACATTACTCCGGCAGGCATTCCCAAAATCAAGGGTCTTAAGAAGGCAGGCACTCTTGTATCATTTGTTATGGTACTTCTCAAGATGGCTGATCTTCTCGGTGCAACTGAGCCCCCCAAGGATGAAGCTACAAAGGAGTTACTTGTAAAGTGCTACTTCTACCTTCTTTCAAGCGGTATCAGCCAGCTCAATAAAATGGGTCACACCGAAATCAGAGACTGGACTTCAAAGAGCCCCGACCGTGTTTATGCTTTTGCTGTTGATAACTATCCTCAGGTTTCAGCATTCATCAGAATCAAAGCCGGTAAGTCACGTGCAGGCAGAGGCGAATACAAGAGAGCAATGCCCTTCTTCACTCTTCGCTTCAACAACCTTGACAGCGCACTCGGTATTCTTATGAGTATTGACGATATGCTTGAGGCTACAAAGGCAGGACGTCTTGTTATGGACGGCGGTCCCGAATTCGGCGCACAGATCGGCGGATTTATGCTTGAAATCGGCGCACTTGCAAAATAATCCGGCAATTCGCAATGGCGGGGTACAGTGCGGTAAAGATAAGCCCATAACCACCCCGAAAGACTTAATAATGTTAAACGGACACGAAATCAATCGTGTCCGTTTTTTGTTTATGATTGAGAAAAGTGAAAGGGAATACGATTGAAAATCGTGTCCCTCATATATTCATGATACCCATTCCACATTTAAAGCTACAAAAAAAGGCTGTCTTCCGACAGCCTTTCACTTTTTTATCAGTCTGCGTTTTCTTCTTCAATCTTATCAATAATTTCCTGAGGAACAGCTTCGCCGTGCTTAACGAAGAGGATAAGAATGATTGCCAGTCCGAACATTACCGGGCTGTAATAGAACAGGGACATATACGTTCCCGCAAACATACGGATAAAGCCGTAAACGATGGGAGATGCAATCTGAGCTGAGAAGGTTGCAGTGTAATAGTAGCCGGTGAATGTGCCGACCTTTTCAATACCGCCGATTTCAAGAACAAGGGGAAGGGTATTAACGGTAATGAACATATTTGCTGCACCGCCGAGAACAAGAACGGGATAGATAAGAATACGGAGAATAGCCGTAACACTGTCAACGGTTTCTACAATAGCAGCAAGGGCAGCATCAAAGGTTTCTGCACCTGTTGCAAGAACATCGTTTGCAACGGTAATTATCTCGTTATATATGCCCTCACCGAGAGTTTCTGTAAGGTGAGCGTCGTAAACCTCATAAGAAGCTGCAACAGCTTCAGTCTGAGCTTCACCACTCTTATAAGCAAGATAGCCTTCGATATTAAGCACTTCTTCCTCAGCAAGAGTTCTGCCTTCGTCCTGTGCCTTTGCGCTGATATCAGCGTTGTAATCGTTAATGTTTTCGTCAATTGCAATATATGCGTTGTTAACGGTAACATAGTTGTTGATTGAAAGGTTTTTGCTTCCGAGCATACCTACGAATACACCGAAGAAAACAATGAAAGCTGCAAGGAATACTGAAAGACCTGCAATAATTGTCTTCTTTCTGCCGACCTTTGAGCCCATCTTACCTGCAGGGATAGCTGCAGCACCTGAGCATACGGCAAAGATAAGCATAATGAAGGTTGCCTCAGAGGTAATCATATGAAGGATTTCCTGAGCAAAGAGAGAGAAGAAGGTTGTGATTGCGTTGGATGCGCAGAAAAGGAAGAACAGAGTTCCGAGCATAAATGCAAGGCTCTTTCTTTCACCCTTTGAAAGCTTGATAGCCTTAAGCTCAGCCTTCTTCTGCTTTGCAGCTTCCTTCTGAGCCTGCTTGAGAGCCTTCTGGTCAGCATACTGATTAGCATCGGCTTTGAGTCTGATGCTTGTATCCTGCTCTTTGACAAAGAAGAGAAGAACAAGCATACCGATAATCATAACAAGAGAGCCGACAATGAAAACATAAGGGAAGGAAACAGTTTCGTCAGCCTTGATTTCTGCCTTGCTGTAGCCTGCAAAGATACCGCAGAGTGCAATACCGATTGTACCGGCAACCATACCTACAGCTGAGCCTATACCGCCCATAAGGTTGATGATTGCGTTACCCTCTGAACGGAGCTCAGGAGGAGTAAGGTCAGGCATAAGAGCAACAACGGGAGCTCTCCAGAGAGACATAGAGAATACGAAGAGGATAATCGTCAGCATTGTAAGGGGAAGCTGAAGAGCACCGCTTGTATTGAGTGCAACGATAGGAATAAGAGTAAAGAGAATTGCCGAAATGGGAGCGCAGGTCACAATGAAGGGACGGCGCTTACCAAGCTTTGAATGGCAATTATCGGAAAGCTTACCGAAAGTCGGCTGGAAGATAACACCGAAAATGTTATCGAAGGTCATAATAATACCGATGAAAAGCGGTACAAGGGAGAAGCCGCCGGTTGAAGAGATAGTGCTCTGTCCCTGAGCTTCAGCGAAATCACCTATCCAGGGAATAGCCTTAGCAAGAGAAGCACTGAGGTTTGTAACCAGATCGCTTTCAGAAAGAATCTTGTTAAGAATTTTTGTGATATACGGGTCATATATAGCCCATGCTATTGAAGTAGCCAAAAAACCGAAGCCGGTTAATATGGTTTTTTTGACATTAAGCTTTTGTTTCTTTTCAGCCATGTCATAACCCCTTTCTTTTAGTTAATATTGTCAGAATACGACAAATACAATTATATATAGTTTTTAAACAAAAAGCAACCGAAAGAAAAATTTTTGTCATTTCACACAGTTATTATTATGCAATAATACAAAAGAAGATATGTATTTATTTTTACGGCTTACAGATATTCACACTGCAGACAGATACAGTACAGCTTACATATATTTATACGAGCGTATACGACCGTATGCGGTCGTATGCGGTCGTATTTTTTAAAATACCAAACTATACCAAAAATACCGATACTGATACTGCTACTGTAAATGATACTGAAAATGTTACTGTTACAGATACTGCTAAGGATAAGGATAATGGAAAGGATAAGGATAATGCTACTTATATATGTATGTAAATGATAAAATTATACAAACATACAAAAAAGCCGCCACATAGTGACAGCTCTTTATTATTACATTATGTTACGGTAAAATAAAACCGCATTTTTTCATTGCTTTTGAAAGTGTTCTGTTTGCTATTCTGTTTGCACTTTCGGCACCCTTTGCGGCAGTCTCCATAAGATATGCCTGATCCTTCATAAGAATCTCATATCTTTCTCTTACGGGACGAAGCTCTTCAACAACAGCTTCACCTACTGCCTTTTTGAAATCACCGTAGCCCTTACCTGCAAATTCATTCTGAATCTGCTCATAGCTGAGGTCCGTACAGGCAGAATAAATACTCATAAGATTATTTACGCCGTCCTTACCTTCACCGTAATAAACACCGCCCTCAGAGTCCGTAACGGCACTTCTGATTTTTTTCATAATCTGCTCGGGAGTGTCAAAGAGTGAAACATAGCTCTTGGGGTTGGGGTCAGACTTACTCATTTTCTTTGTGGGATCCTGAAGAGACATAACTCTTGCTGCGCCGGTCTTAGAAATATAAGGATCTGGAATTGTGAAGGTGTTGCCGTAAATACCGTTGAAGCGGCTTGCAATATCTCTTGCAATTTCAAGATGCTGCTTTTGGTCTGCTCCTACGGGAACAAGGTCAGCCTGATAAAGAAGAATATCTGCAGCCATAAGAACGGGGTAGGAGAAAAGACCTACGTTTACGTTGTCTGCGTGAGAAAGAGACTTGTCCTTGAACTGAGTCATTCTTGACATTTCACCGCACTGTGTGTAGCAGTTGAGAATCCATGCAAGCTGAGAATGTGCAGGAACGTGGCTCTGAATAAAAACAATATTTTTTTCGGGATCAAGACCGATAGCAAGAAGAAGAGCAAAAACCTCCATAATCTGCTTTCTGAGCATCTTGGGATCCTGTCTTACGGTAATAGCGTGAAGGTCAGCAACAGCAAAGGCGCTGTCAAATTCGTCAGAGAGAAGCTTCCAGTTTTTAAGTGCGCCGAGATAGTTGCCCAGAGTAGGGATACCTGAAGGCTGAATACAGGAAAGAATCTTCTTTCTTTTTTCGGGAGCCTGAAAATCGGGAGTGATAATTTTTTCTTCCATTATATATCTTCCTTTCAAAGGGTTAATATCCGGGAATATTATACATCTTAAATATCATTCGGTCAAGTGTAAATAAAAAAAGAGGCGTATAGACCGCCCAACATATCCATCATACCAAATCTGAAAATGAAAGTCAACACTTTTTATGCACTTTTCATAGTTTCTACGAAATATACGAAAAGCTTAAGTTAACATTGTACAAAAAGGATATTGCAATTCCCGATTTTATATGTTATATTATAGACACAGAAAGGGAAAGGTGATACCGATGAACAGGTAAAACTTAAGAAGCTCTTTAAAAAGGTTAATTAAAATAATAAAAACCAAAATAAAACTTAACCTAAAAAAACAAACAATCTGAATTAACCTAAAAAAATTAAAGAGCGAAATTCTTCATAAGAAAACATCAGGCATGAAGATATATAAAAAATTTTAAAAAAAGAAGATGCCCGATGAATTCAGAAAATGAAGAAAACCAATCTGTAGAAAGCGAGGAATATAAATGATGTTAGATACAAAGAGTGAACAGAAGTAACCCCCCGGACCAGAAAAGATGTGTGAAGAAACATCGGTCCCCGGGGGTTATTTCATTTTATGGAAGAAGTAAGATAGAATAAGAGGTATAATGAAGGCTGCAGGGCAGCTTTATTTTTTTGCTCTTTTACGGTATTATGCGCAAACTCTGACACATAATAAAAGTGGTGATATTTATGTGTACTGCAATAAGCTACAAAACCAAGGACAGCTATTTCGGAAGAAATCTTGACCTTGAAAAATCTTACGGTGAAAGAGTTATTATAGCTCCCCGTAATTTCCCCTTTACCTTCCGAATGGCTCCTTCCCTTGAAAGACACTTTGCCCTCATAGGTATGGGAATAACTGCTGAGGGATATCCTCTCTATTTTGAAGCAACAAACGAAAAGGGACTTAGTATGGCGGGACTTAACTTCCCCGATAATGCAGATTACAAGTCACCTGATAAAAACAAAAAGAACATTTCTCCTTTTGAGCTTATACCGTACATCTCAGGTCAGTGTGCAGATATATATGAAGCAGAAAAGCTTTTATCTGAGATAAATATTACAAATATCAGCTTCAGTGAAAGTCTGCCCCTTTCTCCTCTTCATTGGCTGATAAGTGATAAGGAAAATTCAATTACCGTCGAGTGTGTAAGAGAGGGACTAAAAATTTATCCGAATCCTTACGGAGTGCTGACAAACAATCCGACCTTTGACTATCATCTTATAAATATCTGTAACTTTATGGGACTCAGCGAGCGCCCTGCCGAAAACAGACTTTGTGACAAGGAGCTGAAAAACTATTCCCTGGGACTCGGCGCCTTCGGTCTGCCGGGAGATTTTTCTTCAGCCTCAAGATTCGTAAGAGCAGTATATGTAAAAGAAAAAGCTGTTTCCGACACAAGTGAAAAAGAAAGTGTAAGTCAGTTTTTTCATATTCTCTCAAGTGTGTCAATGCCAAGGGGCTCGGTTATGACAAAAAACGGTGAGTATGAATATACAAGATACTCATCCTGCTGTAATGCCGACAAGGGGATATACTATTTTACAACCTATGATAACAGCACCGTAAGGTCGGTGAATATGAACGGTGCAGACCTTGAAAGCAGAGAGCTTATTAAAGCCGATACTTACTGAAGCCCTGCTTCTGCAAAAAAAGAAAAACCATTGTATCAGCAATTCAGCTTTTACAATGGTTTCATTATATAATTCTTTGACCTTACCGACAGCCTCAGCCGTTTGAAGCACCTGAATAGTTGGGAGCTTCCTTGGTGATTGAAATATCGTGAGGATGGCTTTCGATAAGACCTGCATTTGTGATTCTGATGAACTGTGTCTTTTCCTTAAGCTCATCAATTGTTGCACAACCGCAATAGCCCATACCTGCACGAAGACCGCCCATCATCTGATATACAGTTTCGCTGAGAGTACCCTTATAAGCAACACGGCCTTCAACACCTTCGGGAACAAGCTTCTTGTTGTTAGCCTGGAAGTATCTGTCCTTACTGCCCTGATTCATAGCGGCAATAGAACCCATACCTCTGTATACTTTGTACTTTCTGCCCTGATAGATTTCTGTATCACTGGGTGATTCCTCACAGCCGGCAACGAGTGAGCCTACCATAATAGCAGATGCACCTGCAGCGATAGCTTTTACAATTTCACCTGAATACTTGATACCGCCGTCGCCGATAACATTGATACCGTGCTTAGCAGCTTCGTTTGCGCAGTCATAAATAGCAGTAACCTGAGGACCCCCGATACCTGCAACGATACGTGTTGTACAGATAGAGCCGGGACCGATACCTACCTTGACGCAGTCTGCACCTGCACCGATGAGAGCCTTTGTAGCTTCAGCAGTTGCAACGTTACCTGCAATAAGAGAAATTTCGGGGAATGCAGCCTTAACCTTTTCAACAGCCTTAAGGATGTTACGGCTGTGACCGTGAGCAGAGTCAAGAACAAATGCGTCAACACCTGCTTCAGCAAGGGGAGTAGCTCTGTCAAGAACGTCTGCTGTTGCGCCGAGAGCTGCAGCACAGAGAAGTCTGCCGCCCTTGTCACGGGCTGAGTTAGGATACTGAACAGCCTTTTCGATATCCTTGATTGTGATAAGACCCTTGAGATAACCGTTTTCGTCAACAAGAGGAAGCTTTTCAATTCTGTGCTTCATAAGAATAAGCTTTGCTTCGTCAAGTGTTGTGCCTACGGGACCTGTAACAAGACCTTCCTTTGTCATAACCTCACTGATACGGATGTTATAATCGGTAAGGAAGCGGAGGTCACGGTTGGTAAGAATACCTACAAGCTTGCCGTTTTCACAGATGGGAACACCGGAGAAACGGTAGGAATGCATTATATTTTCAGCTTCATAAACATAATTGTCGGGAGCAAGGAAAATGGGGTTAGTGATAATACCGTTTTCACTTCTTTTAACACGGTCAACCTCTTTTACCTGAGCTTCAATTGTCATATTCTTATGAATAACACCGAGACCGCCTTCACGTGCAATGGCAATCGCCATTCTTGACTCAGTAACAGTATCCATAGCAGCAGTCATTACAGGGATGTTAAGTCTGATTCCCTTTGTAAGCTGTGTTTCAAGAGAAACATCGGCAGGGAGAACATCTGACTCAGCAGGAATGAGAAGCACGTCGTCAAAGGTAAGACCTTCTTTTACAAATTTGTTGTTAAAATCCATAATCAAAATCCTTTCTTTTAAGTTTATTCAGCGTGATTTTTTTCTTTTGCGTGTGCATTAAAAATATAATTAAGTAATTATAGCACAATATTTTTATCATATCAAGATACCCGATAAAGTTTTTTACGGTAATTTTTGGAAAAAGAAAATCAGAAAGTGCCTTTGTAAAGTTTTTTTCTTGCCCCGAAAATTTGTTTGTGGGGAGTTTTTCAACTTTTCAACAGCCTTTTGAAAACTTTTCCTGAGTTTTCCTTTTGCAAAAACCCAGTGTTTTAGGGCGGTTTTTAACTCTTTCCACAGAGTTTTCCACATTTTCCCGTTGAAAACCCTGTGGAAAACGAGGAAAACAAAATTCTGTGAATATGATACAAAATTTTCAGATTCAATTCTACAATTTTTTATTTTGCACAAATTTGACACAGTCAGATTAAAAGCCGGTGAAATGAATTGCTATTTTTCCTTTTTTGTGATATAATAAAAAAGTTGACGAAAAAATACGAAAGGGAAGTGATTTATTTATGATCAGTACAAATAATGTTACTCTCCAGTACGGAGGCAGAGAGCTTTTCAAAAGCGTCTCCATTAACTTTACAAAGGGCAACTGCTACGGCCTTATCGGTGCAAACGGTGCAGGTAAATCTACATTCTTAAAAATACTTTCCGGTGAAATCGAGCCTAACAAGGGCTATGTTACAATTACTCCCGGTGAAAGACTTTCTGTTTTAAAGCAGGACCATTATGCCTATGATGAATATGATGTAATCAGAACTGTTCTTATGGGTAATCAGAAGCTCATTGACATCATGGATGCAAAGGAAGAGCTTTATGCAAAAGAGGAGTTCACCGAAGAAGACGGTATCCGTATAAGTGAGCTTGAAGAGGAATTTGCCGAAATGGACGGCTGGAGCGCAGAAAGTGACGCAGAAATTCTTCTCAATGCCCTTGGTATTCACAACGAATTCCATTATATGCTTATGAAGGAGCTTTCAGGTGAGCAGAAGGTGAAGGTTCTTCTTGCTCAGGCGCTTTTCGGAAACCCTGATATCCTTCTTCTTGACGAGCCTACCAACCATCTTGATGTTGCTGCTATCAACTGGCTTGAGGAATTCCTTCTCAATTTTGAAAACACCGTTATCGTTGTCAGCCACGACAGACATTTCCTCAATAAGGTCTGCACACATATTGCTGACTGTGACTTCGGTAAAATCACAATGTATGTAGGTAACTACGATTTCTGGTATGAATATACACAGATGGCACAGAGACAGCTCAGAGAGCAGAACAAAAAGACCGAAGCCAAAATGAAGGAGCTTCAGGAATTTATTGCCCGTTTCAGCGCCAACGCTTCAAAATCCAAGCAGGCAACAAGCCGTAAAAAACTTCTTGACAATCTTGTTTTAGAGGATATGCCTGTTTCATCAAGACGCTTCCCCTTTGTTGAATTCAAGCCCGACAGAGAAATCGGTAACGATATGCTTGTTGTTGACGGAATTTCAAAGACAATCGGTGACAGAAAGGTTCTTGACAATGTAAGCTTCACCATAAGACCCGGTGAAAAGGTAGCCTTCGTAGGTACCGATGCTGTTGCCAAAACAACCTTCTTTAAAATTCTTATGGGTGAGCTTGAGCCCGATGAGGGTACCTTCAAGTGGGGTATCACAACCTCTCAGGCATATTTCCCCGCCGACAACTCAGCCTTCTTTGACGGTGTTGAGGACAGCCTCATTGACTGGATAAGAAAATATTCCGACCTTCAGTTTGAAACCGATGTAAGAGGCTGGCTGGGAAGAATGATGTTCTCAGGTGAAGAGGCAACAAAAAAGGCACAGGTGCTTTCAGGCGGTGAAAGAGTCCGCTGTATGCTCTGTAAAATGATGCTCAGCGGTGCCAATGTGCTTATTCTTGATGAGCCTACCAACCATCTTGACCTTGAGTCAATCACATCTCTGAACAACGCACTCATCAGATTCAAGGGCTCTCTGCTCTTTACCTCTCACGACCATCAGTTCGTTCAGTCAATTGCTGACCGTATTATTGAATTCAGACCTGAGGGCACATATGACAGAAAGGAAACCTACGACGAATTCCTTGAAAACAATCAGCTTCTTATCACTAAATAAAGGAGAATACTATGACCTACGTAATCGGAGATATTAACGGTAATAAAGATAAATATTTTCAGATGCTCGAAAAAATCAATCCTTCAGAAAACGATGCAGTTTTTGTTATCGGCGATGTTATCGGTATGGGTGATGACGGTATTGAAATACTCAGAGATATGATGTACCGTGCAAATATTTTTCCTGTCCTCGGCGAGCAGGAATATATGGCAAGAGAAATTCTCCCTCTTATTACCTCTGCAAAAAATGCTCAGGAGGCAAAAAAGCTTCTTGAAGGGGAGAAGGCTGAGCTTTTTGAAAAGTGGCTTACAATGAAAAGTGAAAAAACCGTCAATGATTTTCTGGCATTGGGCGAAGAAAACAAGGAAAGCATTATTGACTATCTTTCCGAATTCAACCCCTATGAAGAAATTGAAGCGGGCGGAAAAAACTTCATTCTTGTCCATGCGGGCATAGACGGCTTTGAGGAAGACAAGCCTCTTGAGGATTACGATGAAAAGGCTTTCGTATTTGCTGCTGCCGATTATACAAGAGCTTATTTCTCTGACAGCTATCTTGTAACGGGACATACACCCACAGCCATTATCGACAGACAGTGTACGGGTAAGGTTTACGCAAAGAAGAGACACCTTGCTATCAACTGCGGTGTGGCTTTCGGCGGCAGACTTGCAGCGGTGTGTCTTGAAAAGCTTAAGGTATATTACTGCTGATTGCTGTTAAGTAACATTATATAAAAAGCAAAACCATTGTACCGGCTGATTTTTTTCAGCTTTTACAATGGTTTTTATCATATGCTCTTTTTTCAGAAAGGCAAGGAGCTTTTTGTTATGCTTTTTCATACAGCGGGAATTGCCTGAGTTTTTTCAAAGGGAAGAATATTATAGGCTGTGCCGTCCTTTGCAATCATACTTATGGGAATATCCGGTAAAAGAAGATGAATGGTTGAAATAAAGTTGTTGCTCTTTTCTCCCGGGAAGCCTACAACAAGAGTAAGGGGCTTTCTTTTTGCTATATGTGCACTGACGGTTATGATAGGGTCATCACTGAAATAGACAGCCATATCTCCGCCTTCGCTTTTTGCGGTCTGATAAAGTTTTTCAAGTATTTCCGGCTGGGCAGGGTTTTCGTTTTTACTTATGGGAAGAACGGAAACCACCTCAAGTGCTGCGCCGTATCTGTCAGATAAAAGTTTTCCTGCTTTAACGAGATTCTCAGATGATTCCTGCGCAGTTACGCACACTAAAACTATCCGGTCTTGTTTCATGGAAAAATTACCTCCTTTTCTGTCTTAAGTATATAAAGGGAAGCTTAATAATACCTAAAAACAATATATTATATTTCTTCCTTTTTTGTTTTAGTCTCATTTTTTTACTTTTTCATTCCTCTTTTTTTATTTTTTGGTTATTGTAAAAAAAATGTATATATGTTATAATCAGTTAACTATCAAAAGAAGGAGGAGTCCCATTGAAAGGCAAATCCCCTGTTGCTGAATTTATAAATACTTTTCTTAAGTACCGTCATCTGATTAAGGAATTAGTCAGTAAAAATATAAAGCTGCAGTACAGAAACTCTGTTCTGGGCGTTTTCTGGAACTTTCTGCAGCCGCTTCTTACAATGACCGTTCTTGTTTTTGTTTTTGATAATCTTTTCGGCAGAGATTCGGAAAAGGTTGTCAACTACCCTGTATATCTTCTCTGCGGAAGACTTCTCCATCAGTTCTTTACCTCTTCCACAAAGAAGGCTATGAAATCAATAAGAGCAAGAGCCTCCATTATAAAGAAGGTATATGTGCCGAAATATGTTTATCCCCTTTCGGATATTGTTTCCAACTTTGTAACCTTCCTTATTTCACTTACGGTTCTGGTTGTGGTAATTCTCTATTTCAATATTGCCGGAATCAATCCCATTACAATTACCCCGAATATATTATTTGCTATCCCCGCAGTAATTGTCCTTTTCTTCTTCTCTCTGGGTGTCGGTATGATTCTTGCCACTCTCAGCGTTTTCTTCAAGGATATCGAAAACATTTACGATGTTTTCTGTCTGCTTCTTTTCTATGTCACTCCCATCGTATACACCGTTGACCGTCTCGGCTTCGAAGAAGGAAGTACAGGACTTATGGTTCTCAGCCTTAATCCTATGTTCGGCTTTATTGAAATGTTCAGAGCTGCAGTTATTCACGGCGCAGACTTTTTCACCTATTTTGATATGAATCAGTTCTGGTATTGCTGCGGTGTTACAGTGATTGTGCTTATTGTGGGCTTCCGTATGTTCCACAAAAAGCAGGACAAGTTTATCTTACACATTTAAGGTAACGGCTGCACTATATGTTAAAGGAGATGATCTGATTGAGCGAATATGCTGTTGAAGTAAATCACGTTAGTATGCTGTTCAATATGAGCAGTGAAAAGGTTGACAGTATAAAAGAGTACTTTATAAGACTCGTCACAAGAAAGCTTAATTATAATGAGTTCTGGGCTCTTAAGGATATCAGCTTCAAAATTGAAAAGGGTGACCGTGTAGGTATTCTCGGCTTTAACGGTGCGGGTAAGAGTACACTTCTCAAAGTAGTTGCCGGTGTTCTCAAGCCGACTACGGGCTCCGTTAAGGTTGAAGGTGTTATTGCACCTATGCTTGAGCTGGGCGCAGGCTTTGATATGAATTATACAGGCAAGGAAAATATTTTCCTTTACGGTGCCACAATGGGCTTTTCAAGAAAGTTTCTTGAAGAAAAATATGACGATATTGTTGCTTTTTCCGAACTTGGTAAATTCATTGATACGCCGATGAAAAATTACTCTTCAGGTATGAAATCACGTCTCGGCTTTGCTATTGCCACATCCGTAAAGCCTGATGTTCTTATTCTTGACGAGGTTCTCAGCGTTGGCGACGCAGCCTTCAGAGAAAAGAGTGAGCAGAGAGTAATGGACCTTATGGATGACGGCGTAACGGTGCTTTTTGTTTCTCACAGCACCGAAAGAGTCAAGAAGATATGCAACAAGGCTATCATTCTTACAAAAGGTCAGCTTGTAGCCTCGGGAGATGCAGAATCGGTCTGCAACATATATCAGGAAATGATAAGCAGTAAATAACATTTTGAAAGGTCGGGATTTTCCTGACCTTTTTCTATTATATAGGGCATACTTTTATGCAAGTGGCAAACTGCTGAGAAAGTTATAAGATTTTCTTTATTTCTTATATGTTTTTGGCATTGTTGTTCCTGTAACTTTCTCGGCAGTCTGTCAACTTCCTTAAGATACTTTTTCTATATATAAAGAGCTGCCTCTTCTTTTCTTAATTTTATATACAGTATGACCGTTGTACTGATGTACAGCGGTTTTTAATTTGCATAATAAACAAAAAGTTTTTTATTTTATCTGCAGATGAATATTATGTTTATACACTCTGAACAAAAAACAATGCACAAAATTAGTTAATAATCCGTTGTTTTTTTGTTGAATATATGGTAAAATCAATAATGTTATCGTCGGAAAATGCTTCCGGCGAAGCAAAAATTTGGAGACCGTATTAATATAAAATGAGGTCTAGGAGGTTTTGGAATTGAAATCATATTCAGTAAACAACATCAGAAACGTCGCTATTGCAGGTCATACAGGTAAAGGTAAAACAGCCCTTTCAGAAGCAATGTTCTACGTTGCAGGTATTACTGACAGACTCGGACGTGTAGCAGACGGAAATACTATCATGGACTACGACGCAGAGGAAAAAAAGAGAAAGTGTTCAATTTCCTCAGCCACAGCTTCCTTTGAATGGAGAGATACAAAGATCAACGTTCTTGACGCACCCGGTAAGTTCGACTTTGCCGGCGGTATGGCAGAGGCTATGAGAGCTGCTGACTGTGCAGTTATCGTTACATCTGCAGGCTCAGGTATTGACGTAGGTCTTGAAAAGGCTATCAAGGCAGCTGACCAGAGAAATATCGCAAAATTCTTTGCAGTTACAAAGGTTGACTCTGATAACAGAGATTTCTATAAAACATTCGACGCACTTAAGGAAGAGCTCGGCAACAAGCTTTGCCCCGTTGTTGTTCCTTATATGAACGGCCCCGTTTGTGAGGCTTTCGTAAACCTTTGCTCAAACAAGGCATTCAAATATCCCAACGGCAGACCCGTTGAGGTTGATATTCCCTCCGATGCAAACATCGAGGCTATGAGAGCTGCTCTTGAAGAAGCAGTTGCTACAGTTGACGAAGAGCTTATGGAAAAGTTCTTTGAAGGCGAGCCTCTCACAAACGAAGAAATCATCAACGGTCTTACAAAGGGCGTTGAAACAGGCGAAATCTGGCCTGTATATGCTTGCTCAGCTACAAAGGTTGACGGTTGCGATATGCTCCTTGACGCTATCGTATATTCA
>JAZRQQ010000066.1:0-1753 GCA_045649935.1 Acutalibacteraceae bacterium
CCTCAGAAGAGAAACAGCATTTGATATTAAAAGACTTATTGAAATTGGTTGCTATCGTGGCATTCGTCACAGAAAGGGCCTTCCCGTAAGAGGTCAGCGTTCAAAGACAAACGCTCGTACTCGTAAGGGTCCGAAGAAGACAATCGCCAATAAGAAGAAGTAATCATAGGAGGATACATTTATGGCAAAGGTTGCAAAGAAAGCTACCACTATCCGCCGTCGCCGTGAGCGCAAGAACATTCACCGCCGTGCGGCCCATATCCAATCCACCTTCAACAACACAATCGTTACCATCACTGACTTACAGGGTACCGCAGTGTCATGGGCAAGTGCCGGTGAAATGGGCTTCAGAGGCTCAAGAAAATCAACACCGTTTGCTGCACAGACAGCTGCTGAAACAGCTGCTAAGGCTGCAATCGAACACGGCATGAAAACCGTTGAAGTATATGTTAAGGGACCCGGCCAGGGACGTGAAGCTGCTATCAGAGCTTTACAGACTGCAGGTCTCGATGTAACTCTTATCAAGGACGTTACTCCCATTCCTCACAATGGCTGCCGTCCCCCCAAGAGAAGACGCGTATAACGGAGGTACAAACGTATGGCAAGATATACAGGTGCGGTATGTAAGATGTGCCGCCGTGAGGGTAAGAAGCTCTTTTTAAAGGGCGACAGATGCTACACAGGCAAATGTGCTTTTGAGCGCCGTTCTTATGCTCCCGGTCAGCATGGCCAGAACCGCAAAAAGAATTCTGAATATGGTCTTCAGCTTCGTGCTAAGCAGCAGGCCAGACGTTACTACGGTATTCAGGAAGGTCAGTTCCATAAGTATTTCATTATGGCTGAAAAGAAAACCGGCGTTACCGGTGACAACCTTCTCAGAATCTGTGAGAGCCGTCTCGACAACGTAGTATACACACTTGGTTGGGCTTCTTCACGTGCAGAAGCAAGACAGCTCGTTACACATGCACACTTCACAGTTAACGGCAAAAAGGTAGACATTCCTTCATATCTCCTTAAGGCCGGTGATGTTGTTGCAATCAAAGCTAAGAGCCGTGAAAGCGTTAAGATCAAGGCTGTTCTTGAAGCTAACGCATCAAGACCCGTTCCCACATGGCTCGACCTTAACCGTGACAATTATGAAGCTAAGATTGTTAATCTTCCCGAGCGTGAGCAGATCAGCACACCCGTTGAAGAACATCTTATCGTCGAATTCTATTCTAAGTAATAAACGGTTAATAGCGTAGAACACATCCACAAATAAGTAAGGAGGGTTTTGCATGATAGGCATTGAAAAGCCCAGAATCGAAACTGCAGAATTAGCAGCTGACGGTACCTACGGTAAGATTGTAGTTGAACCGTTAGAGCGTGGCTACGGCGTTACCTTAGGTAACAGCTTAAGAAGAATTCTTCTTTCTTCTCTCCCCGGCTACGCAATCACCAGTGTTAAAATTGACGGCGTTCTTCATGAATTTTCAACAATTCAGGGTGTCAAAGAGGATGTTACAGAAATTATCCTCAACCTCAAGAACGTAATTCTCAAGATTCACGGTGAAGGACCCAAAACAGTGTACATTGATGCAAGCGGCGAAGGCGAAGTTGTTGCCGGCGACAGCAAGTGCGATTCAGAAGTTGAAATCATTAATCCCGATTATCACATCTGCACACTTGACAAGGATGCTCACATCAACATGGAACTTACTGTAAACAAGGGTCGTGGATATGTATCGGCTGAGCAGAATAAGAAGCTCATGCA
>JAZRQQ010000067.1:0-10760 GCA_045649935.1 Acutalibacteraceae bacterium
GTTATCATTTTTGATAATCTCCTTTTGTTGTTATTGCTGTTAGTAGCTGCTTTACTTTCAAAAGGAGCTTTTTTGCTTTCTCTATGCAACGCTAAAGCTTTTTTGAACTCCCCGGCACAGCCGGGGGTTTTCAATTACAAATAAAATCTGCAACGCAGATTACGCGTTGCCGATTTTCTTATTAAGCAGTCAAATTTCAGCTAAGCATCTTATTTCTCTTTCGTTTCAAGGGTGTTTTCCTGATTTCTGTAAACAACAAACTTACAGAAAAGAAATTCGAGAACAAAATTTGAAGCCATTGTAAGAGCAAGAACTATATATTCATTAATGCCCTTATCTGTAGCCATATCACCGAGAATAGTTGAAACGGGAGTAAATACAGCATAGAAAGCTAAAATCTTAGCCATTGCAACAGGCACATTAGCTGCAGAACGGAAGGTATATCTGCGGTTCAGAGTGAAATTCCACACAATAGACAGCAGAAGGGAAATCAGATATGCCGGCCAATAGGGCAGCTTTGCAACCTCATTGAGCAAAGTGAAAGAGCCCACCTGAATAATACCTGCCGAAGCAGAAAAAAGAGCAAATTTAACAGCCTGTAATGCGTCACTTTTCTTCATAATATTTTCTCCTTTATAAAGTTTTATTTTCCTTTAAGTGCACTGCTACTGCTTTTCCTGCAGTTTCAGCGAAGCTTTTCTATCATTCTGTCAGGGAAGTTACCGATAAGTGAATCAACGCCCATTTCTGAAAGTCTTACAATATCCTCGTACTCATTGACAGTCCACGTATTGATTTCGCAGCCTGCAGCGTGCATCTCGTCAACTACCTCCTGATTGAGAGATATGTGCCAGGGATGACAGCACTGAACATTTCTTTCTTTTGTATATTTACCGAAATCGTAAATCCAGTCACCGGTGAGGAAGCCCCTCTTGATTTCCGGAGCAATCTCTTCACATCTTTTTACTGTAAAGTGATTGAAGGATGAAAAGATTATTCTGTCTTCAAGTCCGTATTCCTTTATAAGCTCAACTGTTCTTTTTTCAATTGTGGGATATTCGTACACACCCGTTTTAAGCTCAATATTAGTGATAATATCTGTATCCTTTACAAGCTCAAAATACTCTCTCAGAGTGGGAATACCGCAGAAGCCGTATACACCTCTGAAGGTAGCTGAAGCATCAAACTTCTTAAGCTCTTCAAGTGTCATATCCTTTACAAGACCTTCACCGTCACAGGTACGCTTGATATCCTCGTCATGAATGATAACAAGCTCATTATCCTTGGTCAGATGTACGTCAAGCTCGATTCCGTCAACACCGATTTCTACTGCCTTTTCAAAAGCAAGCATTGTGTTTTCGGGATACTTACCGCTGAATCCTCTGTGAGCAAATATTTTTGACATAAAAAGCACTTCCTTTTTTTATTTTTTACATATCAAATAAACTCATCTGTCTCGTCTCAGGAAGAGAGCCGAAGGCTCCTACCTGTCTGAGCGCTTCAATTACCGCTGACGAAGCAGATGCTCTCTGGGCAAAATCATCAATTGAAACGAACTCTCCTGCCCCTTCTCTTGCTTTGGCAAGAGCTATTGCTGCGTTTTCACCGACACCTGCAAGAGCACCGAAGGGCATACGGATTTTTCCGTCTTCAATATGATACACATTGGCATCGGATTTATAAATATCAATAGGAAGGAATTCAATTCCTCTTGCCATCATTTCATTTACAACCTGAAGTGAAGGATACATATTGATTTCCTTTGGCTGTGCATCCTTACCCTTCTGCTTGATTTCAGCCATTCTTCTCTTGACGGCATCTCTGCCCTGAAGGACCGTTGCAGCTTCAATATCTCCACCTCGTACAGTCATAAAGGCTGCGTAATATTCGAGAGGATAATAAATTTTATACCAACCAAGTCTCAGTGCCGCACTTACATAAGCTGCTGCGTGAGCCTTGGGGAACATATACTGAATCTTCATACAGGAGTCGATGTACCACTGCTCAACACCGTTGTCCTTCATTGCCTGCTTATGCTCATCGGTGAGAAGCTTCGTCGCCTTACCCTTACGGACAATTTCCATAATTTTGAATGCCATACTGGGTTCAACACCCTTGTGCATAAGGTAAACCATAATATTATCTCGTGTACCGATAACATTAGCAATAGTACACGTGCCTTCCTTGATAAGATCCTGAGCATTACCAAGCCACACACCCGTTCCGTGAGACAGACCGGATATCTGCAGAAGCTCGGAGAAATTCTTCGGTCTTGCATCAAGAAGCATCTGAATAACAAAAGGCGTACCCATTTCGGGAATGGAGAGTGTACCGGTGGGACAATCAATCTCCTCTGCCGTTACACCTAAAGGCTCAGGTGAAAGTATAAGCTCATATACCTTGGGATCACAGATGTCCGTATCCATTACGGGAATACCCGTCAGATCTTCAAGATGCTTATAAAGTGAGGGAACATCGTGTCCGAGATTATCAAGCTTAAGGATTGTATCGTGAAGAGCATGGAAGTCAAAGTGAGTTGTTCTAGTATCACTCTTTGAGTCATCGGCAGGATGCTGAATAGGAGTGAAATCCGAAGCCTCAAAGCAATCAGGCACAACAACCATACCGCCGGGGTGCTGACCGGTTGTTCTCTTTACACCTGTACAGCCTCTTGTAAGTCTGTCCTCTTCAGCACGGCTTACAACGATATTTCTTTCATCAAGATATTTTTTAACATAACCGTAAGCTGTTTTATCAGCAACAGAAGCAATTGTACCCGCCTTGAAAACATGGCCGTCACCGAAAAGTGTTTCCGTGTAACGGTGTGCTCTCGACTGATATTCACCGGAGAAGTTAAGGTCGATATCAGGACTCTTATCACCCTTGAAGCCGAGGAAGGTTTCAAAGGGAATATCGTGACCGTCTCTTACAAGACGTGTACCGCAGTGGGGACAATCCTTGATAGGAAGGTCATAGCCTGAGCCTACCTCACCCTTAAGGAAGAATTCAGAATATTTACATCCGGGACAACGGTAATGAGGAGCAAGAGGATTAACCTCGGAAATACCTGAGGCATTGGCAACATAAGAGGAACCGACCGAGCCTCGTGAGCCTACGTGATAACCGTGCTCCTCAGAGTTTTTAACGAGCTTCTGAGCAATCATATAAAGAACACCGAAGCCGTGCTTGATAATAGAAGTAAGCTCTTTATCAAGTCTTTTTGCAACATATTCGGGAACAGGATCACCGAAAAGACTTTTTGCCTTATCCCAGCAAAGACGGGTAAGCTCTTCGTCTGCGCCCTCAAGAGAGGGAGGATAGTTACCGCTTGGAATAGGGATAATGCTTTCAATCATATCGGCAATTTTATTGGTATTGGTAATAACAATTTCTTTTGCTGTTTCTTCACCGAGATAATCAAATTCAGAAAGCATTTCTTCAGTGTTTCTGAAATAAAGCGGAGCCTGCATATCGGCATCAGAGAAGCCCTGACCTGCCATAAGTATAGCTCTGTATCTTGCATCCTCAGGATCGATAAAATGAACGTCGCAGGTAGCCACAACCATTTTGCCCAGCTCATCAGCAACGTGTATTACTTTACGGTTGAAATTTCTTATATCCTCAATTGAATTTACACCCGGGAATTTTTCACTTCTTATCATATACTCGTTGTTTCCGCAGGGCTGAATCTCGAGATAATCATAAAAAGAAGCTAGTCTCAGAATTTCTTCATCGGGTGCCCCCTCAGCTATTGCACGGTATACCTCACCTGCTTCACAGGCAGAGCCGATGATAAGTCCCTCTCTGTGCTTTATGAGCTCACTCTTGGGAATAATGGGACGGCGGTGGAAATACTCAAGGTTACTCTTGGTGATAAGCTTGTAAAGATTCTTAAGACCCGTAAGGTTTCTGACAAGTATAATCTGGTGGAAATACTTGTTCTTGCTCTTTTTCCAATCCTCAAAGCTTACCTCGGTATCGTCCATGAAATAACCTTCCATACCGTAGATAATCTTTATCTTGCCCCCTGCTGCAGACACAGCTTCGGGAAACGCCTGAACAACACCGTGGTCAGTAATGGCTATTGCCTTGTGTCCCCAGGAAATTGCTCTTTTTACAAGAACTGAGGCATCGGTCATACCGTCCATCATTGACATTTTCGTATGAAGATGAAGCTCGACTCTCTTCTCCGGAGCATCATCGGTTTTCTGAATTTTTTCAACGAGACAGATTGCTCTGGGAGAAATAACATTTTCGCCCGAGAACTTATCAAAAGCAAGGTCACCTCTTATCATAACCGTTACGCCGTCTTTGATTTTGGACATAATAGCGTCACAGTTTTCTTTTCTTTCGAAAACCTTGCAGGTATATGCATATGTATTATCGGTGATATTGAAGGTAATGATATAGCTTCTGCCATCCCTTGTCTCACGGCTGTCAAAGGAAAATACATCACCCCAGACAACACAGGAGCCGTCCTCTACGGAAATCTCATTAAGAGGCTTGGGATTTTTTGTGATTTTCTGACCGTAGATAGGCTTTGCCGTTTCAAGATAAAGAGGTATTCCCTCAACAATTTTATGCTCTTTAGGCTTCGGTGCCATATATTCGGCAGGGTCAATGCCTTTTGCACGGAGATTATCCTCTTCAGCTTTTTTGTGGAATGAAGCTATTTCGTCATCGGTAATTTCAAGCTCACGGGTACCGGAAAACACAACCTCAACCTTTCTGCCGAAGCGTTCACCGATAAGCTTCGACATATACTCAGCCGTGCCTACACCCTCAAGAATGGATGCACCACCCTGTGAAAGGGCTACAGAAAGCACTCTGCCGTCAAAGGTACAGTGACTCTCTCTGAAAAAGCCGATGGTTGCAGCAATTGCATTATTCGTTTCACGGACAAGAGTTGAAAAATAACTTTCCGAAAAACATTCTGCCGGCATTGTAGGCTTCAGGGAAACAGAAGAAACACCCAGACGGCTTTTAAGCTCAGACTCGGCTTCTTCTGTTATTTTATAAGTTACAAGACGGGGAAAAAACACACTGATTTCAATGTGTTTTTTCTCCATAGCTATAGCAACGTTTTTTATTTCACTGTCTTTAAATGCTTCCGACAGCTTCTCAGAGGAGAAGGCACCGAAAAGCGCTTCAAATTTACTGCTCATTTATTTCTCCTTAAGGTAACATAATGTTGCCTTATTTTATAACTCTTCAATTTCTTTCATTAATTCGTCAAGTATATTTTCTTCACTGACTTTTCTTAAAATTTCACCTTTTTTAAAAATAATAGCACATCCGTCACCGCCTGCTATACCTATATCAGCTTCCTTAGCTTCACCGGGACCGTTTACAACACAGCCCATAACCGCTACAGTTATGTTCTTCCTGACAAAACGGAGTCTTTCTTCAACTCTGTTTGCAAGACCGATAAGAACGATTTTTGTTCTTGCGCAGGTGGGACAGGAAACAAGGGTAGGTGTGCTTTTGTCAAGACCGATTGCCTTGAGAATATCAAAGCCGGCATATACTTCATTTACGGGATCATCCGTAAGAGAGACACGTATTGTATCCCCTATTCCTCTTGTAAGAAGAGAGCCGATACCAACGCTGGACTTTATAAGTCCCATACGTGCCGTTCCCGATTCGGTGACACCTAAGTGCAGAGGATAGCTGCACATTTCAGCTACCCTTTCATAGGCACTTATCATATTGGCTACGTTAGATGACTTGATTGAGATTGCAATATCGTCAAAGTCAAATTTTTCAAGAAGCCTTACGTGATACATTGCACTTTCAGCCATAGCCTCGGGAACAGGACCGCCGAAACGGGCAAGAATTTCCTTTTCAACAGAGCCGGAATTCACCCCTATTCTTATGGGTACACCGAATCTCTTACATTTATCAGCAACAGCCTTTACATTTTCATCTGCGCCGATATTACCGGGATTGATACGGATTTTATCAACACCCGCCTCAAGACTTTCAAGAGCAAGTCTGTAGTCAAAATGAATATCGGCAACTACAGGAACAGAGATATTCTCTTTAAGTGCAGCAACGGTTTTTACGCTTTCCATATCGGGCACTGCTACTCTTATAATCTCACAGCCTGCTTCTTCAAGGCGCTTTGCCTGACTTACATTGCCCGCTATATCGTGGGCAGGAATGTTGAGCATTGACTGAACAGTGATTTTACTGTCACCGCCTATAAAAGTGTTGCCTACCTTTATTTTCTTGCTTTCTCTTCTTTCAAGCATACCTATTCACTATTCCCTCTTACTTAATAAAATCCTCTTCCCGAAACAAGCTTCCATATATCACTGAAGCTGATTAAAGCCATAAAGCCTAAAAGAAGTACAAGTCCTGCCGCATGAATCCAGGATTCATATTTCTGAGGAACGGGCTTTCTGAATACAAGCTCAAAAACCATAAAGAAAAGATGTCCTCCGTCAAGTGCAGGAACAGGAAGAAGATTGAAAAGACCGATATTAATAGTAATCATCGCAAGCATCATAAAAAGACTGCTCCAGTCAACATTTATCATACTGGTCTGTGCAATATCGGCAATAACCGTTACGGTACCTATAGGTCCAGCAAGATCGTTAAGACCGTACTGACCTCTTATAAGATCAAAAAGGCTCAGATATACCATTCTGCCCATTGAGACAGAATATCCGAAGGCACCGCCGATTACATTCAGTATATTCTTCTCTTCACCTAAAACAGAAAAATCAAAAACCGTAACTGTTGCAAGGGTAATATCCGTAAGGCTTATTTCTTCACCCTCACGCAGAAGCACAAAGTCATAGATATAATCCTCATCAGCACCTATAGCAGCAATAAGCTCATCACCGTTTTTAACAGCTGTACCGTTTACTGATTTTATAATATCGTTATCTCTGACGCCCTGATCCTTCATAGCAGCAGAAACATTACTTATTGCACATTCGGGAGAATAGGAAAAGTTTCCGCTTGTTCTTTTAGCAAAGGTAACACCTTCAAGCTCTTTCTTTTCACCCTCACGCTCAACAACAAAGTCATAAGACCCCTCTGCGTTTCTCTGCATAAGATAGCTTATATCATAGTCGGAAAAGACTTTTTTCCCGTCGATTTTTATTATCTTGTCCCCTGCCTGAAGACCTGACTGACTGCTGACTGCACCTTCGTAAAACTGAAGGATTGTATTGGTGCCGACAAGCTCCTCACTTGAAACGAGGAAGATACACACAATAAATCCGAGTATAAGATTAAAGGTAGCACCGGCAGCAATTATTATCATTCTTTTCCAGGTCTTCTGATTACAGAATGCCCTTTCGCTTTCGCTTTCCTCCTCTTCACCCTCCATGCTTACAAAACCGCCGAAGGGCAGAAGTCTGAGAGCATATACAGTTTCCTTACCCTTTTTTCTGAAAACTGTAGGACCCATACCTATGGCAAATTCATTTACCTTTACTCCGAAGGTCTTTGCAAAGATGAAATGACCGAATTCGTGAATAAAAATCATAAAGCCAAAGAACAGTATGGCAATAGCAAAAGGTAATATTTTAGATAAAATGCTAGAAAAATCCATGGTTTATTCAAGAGCATCGCTCTTGCCTTTCTGAATTAATTATTAATTTCTCTGTCAACGAGCTCTCTTGCATATCTGTCTGCTTCAAGAACATCACTGAGAGTGTATTCCTTTTTGTCGGGAGCCTTATCCGTTACCTTTTCAACAAGGTCGGCAATCTGTAGAAAGCCTGCCTTACCTTCTCTGAAAAGAGCATTGGCTCTCTCATTTGCTCCGTTAGCAAAGCAAGGATAAAGTCCGCCTCTTTCAATAGCACTGCGGCATACTCCGAGACAGCGGAAGGTTTCGTAATCAGGCTTAAAGAATGTAAGATTCTGATAATCCCACAAGTTAAGCTTTCTAACGGGAGATTCATATCTTTCAGGGTATGTCAGTGCATACTGTATAGGTATTCTCATATCAGGAACACCAAGCTGTGCAATAACCGAGTTATCAGCATATTCAATAAGAGAATGAATAACGCTTTCTCTGTGAACTACTATATCAATCATATCCGGTGATACATCAAAAAGCCAGACAGCTTCAATAAGTTCAAGACCCTTGTTCATCATCGTAGCACTGTCAACGGTTATCTTGGCGCCCATTTCCCAATTGGGATGCTTAAGAGCCTGTGCAGCCGTTATATTCTGAAGCTCTTCTCTCTTTTTACCGAAGAAGGGACCGCCTGAGGCTGTTAATATAATTGACTTGAGTTCACTCTTTTTATTCATACCCTCAAGGCACTGAAAAATTGCACTGTGCTCACTGTCAACAGGCAGAATCTTAACGCCCTTTTCCTTTGCACTCTTCATCACAAGCGCACCGCCGGCAACAAGAGTTTCTTTATTGGCAAGAGCAATATTCTTGCCTTCACCGATAGCCGTAAGGGTAGGTCTGAGACCTGCAATACCTACAACGGAATTAAGAACAGTATCCGCCTCTTTCACTGCCGCACATTCACATACACCCTCTATACCGGAAAGAATTTTTGTATCAGTGTCTGCAACAGCTGTTTTAAGCTCTGCAGCCGCTTTTTCGTCAGCAAGCGCCGCATATTTCGGTTTCCATTTTCTTATCTGCTCTTCAAGAAGCTTCACATTTCTGTCAGCGGTAAGAGCAACAATTTCATAGCCTCTTTTTTCGGCTACATCAAGACTCTGCGTACCGATTGAGCCCGTAGAGCCTAAAACAGAAAGTTTTTCAGTCATAAGAAGTATACCTCCCTTATGGCTTAATGCTTAAGCAAAAATTAATGACACTATGCCGTAAAGAACAGGCACTACAAATGTACAGCTGTCGAATCTGTCCATAATACCGCCGTGACCGGGAAGAAGCTGAGAGTAGTCCTTGATGCCGAAGTTTCTCTTTAAAACAGATGCATTAAGGTCACCGATCATACTTACTACGGAAAGAATCATTGAAATAGGCACTATGTAAACATATTTCATCGGACTTTCACCGAAAATCACATAGTCAAAGAAATGTCTGCCGATAAGGTCGAAAGCACCGAGAATAACTACGTTTGCAAAGGCAGTTACAACAACACCGCCGATTGCACCTTCAATGCTCTTTTTGGGGCTTATAACGGGTGCCATCTTATGCTTGCCGAACTTTCTTCCCACAAGATAAGCAAAGGAGTCGGTAATCCATGAGCAGGCAAAGCCGAGACCTACGAAATAGATACCTTCATAATGAGTATATCCCTCTGCTATTTCATAAATGTTATTGAGTCTTATGAAGCATGAAAATGCATAAGGCAGAGCCATTGATGCAAAAAACGCAGTAACAGCATGAACAAAGGTAATGTTCTTGTTATCAAAAACTGCAAGAGAGAGGATAGAGAGAGCATAAAAGCTATATAAAACGCTGCCCGAAGGAAGAGGAAGCTTAAAGCCTACAGCCATAACGGTAAAAAAGCTTACCGCACAGGAAACGACATAAAGAAGCTTGCTCTTGTTGCCTACTGCTCTTACAACCTCAAAGGTTGCCGTAGCAGCAATCGCTGCTAAAACAACGGTCATAACGGGTACCATATCGTAAATTACGGTCATAAGAAAAATTACAAGTCCGATGCAGATTTTTATAGTAGAAGCAGTACGCTCACCCTTGAAAATTTTCTTTTTCTGTTTATTCTGATTATCCATTTTTTATTCCATCCTTTAATCACACACCGCCGAAGCGACGGTTTCTTTTTGAATATTCTTCTATTGCTCTGTCTAAATCTGCCGGGGTATAGTCGGGCCAGAGCACGTCATCAATATAAATTTCACTGTATGCCGACTGCCACATAAGGAAGTTCGACAGACGGTATTCACCGCTGGGTCTTATTATAAGATCGGGGTCAGGCTGACCTGCAGTATAGAGATGAGCAGAAACCATATCCTCGTCAATATCGTCTATACTGATTTTTCCCGCCTTGACATCGGCAGCTATTTCCCTGACACTTTTTACAATTTCTGCCCTTGCACCGTAATTTACGGCAATGTTGATATAAGTCCTGCACTTATCGTCAGACCTTTTTTCTACCTCATCCATAAGCCTGACTATATCCTTAGGCATACCTTCCTTTGAGCCGATAAAACGGATGTGATAGCCTGCCTCTTCATTTTCGGCAGCTCTCTCCTGCATTTCATCAAGATACTTGCGAAGAAGGTTCATTATTGCCGTAACCTCTAATTTCGACCTTTTCCAGTTTTCCGTAGAAAAAGCATAGAAGGTTACATATTTTACACCGATATCCGAACAGTACTGACAGATTTTACGAAAGACCTCAGCACCTACCTTATGACCTTCGGTACGCTTCAGTCCCCTGTTTTTTGCCCATCTGCCGTTACCGTCCATTATGATAGCTATATGCTCGGGAAGGCAGTCAAACTTCTTTTCCATAACATTACTCCCTGATAAAAAAGTGGGATAAGTAAACCCCGATAAAACACATACAGTGGCTGTCTCTAAGAAACAGCCACCCATAAACTCAGATTTCCATAATTTCCTTCTGCTTTGCTGCGGAAAGGTCATCAATCTCCTTGATAATGTTATCAGTGATTTTTTGAATTTCCTTTTCACCGTCTTTAAGGTCATCCTCTGTAATTTCGGAAGCCTTCTTCATGCTCTTGAGCTTTTCAAGACAGTCACGTCTGATTGAACGTGCAGCTACCTTTGAATTTTCAGCAATCTTCTGAATATCCTTAACAATTTCCTTACGTCTGTCCTC